>JAGXQU010000111.1 GCA_018335895.1 Hyphomicrobiales bacterium
CGGGGCGCTCGAGCGCGAGGCGGCTGCCGTCAAGCGCGACCGCGCGGCTCCCTGGCCGCGGCCTGCGGGCGAGGGCGACACCATCTGGCTCGGGGCCGCCGACACCAAGGGCTATGTCGTCTCTTATATCCAGTCCCTGTTCTGGGAGTTCGGCTCGGGCTGCGTGCTGCCGAAAACGGGCGTGCTCATGCAGAACCGCGGCGCCAGCTTCTCCCTCGACCCGAAGGCGGTGAACCCGCTCGAGCCGGGTCGGATGCCGGTGCATACCCTGACCCCGATGTTCGCCGCCTTCGATGACGGGCGCCAACTCGGCTTTGGCTGCATGGGCGGCGAGGGGCAACCGCAGACGTTGGGGGCGGTTTTCTCGCGCTATGCCTTTCATGGCGTGCCGCTCGCTGAGGCCATCGACCGGCCGCGCTGGATTCTCGGCAAGACCTGGGGCTCGAAGATCACGAACCTCCGGCTCGAATCGCGCTTCTCGCCGGACATCCCGGAGCGGCTCGCGAAGGTGGGCCACGACGTACAGGTACTGCCCGAGGCTTACACGGAAGTTATGGGTCATGCGGGTGGCGTGCTGTTCGACGGCAAGAAGGTCGAAGGCGCCCACGATCCGCGCTCGGACGGTGGTGCCGCGGCCACATAAGGCCGCCGGCTCACGCAAACGTTCATTGGCCGGTTGCCGTCGGGCGGTAGTTTAGGAATAAGTATCGCCGGGACTGCAACTTGGGGCTGGAATCATGCGCTTCTTTGCCGGAGCATTCGTTCTCTTCGCGGTCATGGCTGTTTCGGGGGCTTCCGAGGCGCAGCAGCGTGTCGCGGCTGTCCAGCAGAAGCAGCCGGAACAGACTTGGCCCCAGGACGCGGAGTTGAAGGGCGACTATCCGCGCGGCGCGATCGTCATCAATATCAGCGAGCGGCGTCTTTATTATTCGCTCGGCGGCGGCAAGGCGCTCGTCTATCGCGTGGCCGTAGGCAAAACCGGCTTCGGCTGGACCGGCCAGAGCTGGGTCAGCCAGAAGACCAAGAACCCGGCCTGGTATCCGACTGCGCGCATGCAGGCCGAAGGTGCACCGGACTACGTGCCGCCCGGCCCGCAAAACCCGCTCGGGGTGCGCGCGCTCTATCTCGGCTGGACGGAATACCGCATCCACGGCACCAACGCGCCGCACACCATCGGTTCGGCCTCGTCGAGCGGCTGTTTCCGCATGCTTAACGCGGATGTGACCGATCTTTTCGAACGCGTTGCGATCGGAGCACCGGTTTACGTCGTTCAGTAAGCGCCGCGGCACGCCGCCCCCTTTTCGCCGGACTTCGCGCGCTTAAGCGTCAGCAGTAGATTGGGAGCCCAATGGCGCTGAAAGCCGCATTACGAACCGCTGCCGCTGCCGCATTTCTTGCGGCGGGCATCGGTATCGCCCTGCCGCATCCTCACGTGGCGGCGACCGTTCGCAGCGAAATCGTCTTCAGCAAGAACGGCGCGATCAGCGGCATCCGCTACGCATGGTCCTTCGACGAATTTTTCTCGGCGATGGCGACCGAAGGCATGGACACCAATAAAGACGGCCTCTACTCGCGCGAGGAGTTGGCCGAGCTCGCCAAGGTCAATGTCGAGACATTGAAAGAGTCGGAGTATTTCACCTTCGGCAAGAGCGGCGAGGGCAAGCTCGAATTCGGCGAGCCGACGGATTACTGGCTCGAGTTCAAGGACAAGATCCTCACGCTTTTCTTCACGCTTCCGGTAAAGGGCGGTGCACAGAAAGGCGGCGTCGCGCTGGATGTGTACGACCCGTCCTATTATGTCGCTTTCAGTTTTGCGAACGACGACGCCGTGAAGCTCGTCGGTGCGCCGGCGAACTGTACATTTCAGGTGAAGCGGCCGGCGACGATGTCGGGCCCGCAGTCCAGCGAATCTTTTTTCAATTCGCTTTCGCGCGGCGGGGATCTCGCTTCCCAGATTTCGAACAGCGCCGTCGTGACCTGCAAGTAGTGGCGCCGTGAGAAAGTTTCGCACATCCGGAATCGTTCTGACGATCGTGCTCGCCGCGGTTACGATTGCGCTTTTTGTTGAGCCTTCCCTGGCGCAGACCTTTTTCAAGAAAGGCGCGCCGCCGCCCCCTTCGAGCGGCTTCTTCGGCTGGATCTTCGCGCAGCAGGCGGCGTTCTACACGCAGCTTCGCGAGGCGATCAAAGCCGCGACGGTGACCGGCTCGGCTGGCTGGACGCTGATCACGATCTCATTTCTCTATGGCATCTTCCACGCTGCAGGCCCCGGCCACGGCAAGGCGGTGATCGCGTCCTACATGCTCGCCGACAACGCGACCTGGAAACGCGGGGCGCTGCTCGCCGCGATCTCGGCGTTCGTGCAGGCCTGCGTGGCGGTCGCTTTCGTAGGCGTTGCGGTGCTCGTATTCGGCGCGACCGCGCGCAACATGAGTTCCGCCGCGACCGTCATCGAGATCATTGCCTATGCGCTGATCGTTTTGCTCGGGCTCTATCTGCTCTGGAAGAAGGGCGGGTCGTTTCTCGCTGCATTGCGCAGCAAGCCAGACGCGCATGAGCATGATCATGCACACGGCCATCATCACGGTCACGATCACGCACATCATCATCACGATCATGGTCATGACCATCACGGCCATTCGCATGGGCCGGAGCCTGCGGAGCTTAAAGGCAAAGACTGGTTCAGGCGCGGCATGGTGGCCGCGGTCGCAGCCGGGTTGCGCCCGTGCTCCGGCGCGATCCTTGTGCTTGTGTTTTCGCTGGCACAGGGAATTTTCCTGATCGGGGTACTTTCCACGTTTGCGATGGGGGCAGGCGTCGCGATCACTGTGACCGCGATTGCGCTGGTCACGGTCTTCGGCAAAGGGATTGCCGTGCGGCTCGGCGGCGCTATGGGTGGGCGCAGCGAACTCGTGCTGCGTGGGATCGAGGTATTCGGTGCGCTGGCCGTTATCGCGCTCGGACTTCTGTTGCTGTTTGGCTTTCTCGCTTACGAGCTGCTGCTGCCGTTCTGAGTTCTCCTCTTCATGTATAGTGGCCTGAACGAGTGCGCGGAAACACGCGTACCGCAGGGAGGAATTTGCATGGCGATGGGTTCACCGCTTGCCGCCGACGTTTTCGATCTCAAGGGCCGAGTTGCGCTGATTACCGGCGCGTCGAGCGGTCTCGGCGAGCGCTTTGCCGAAGTTGCTGCTGCCAACGGGGCGAGCGTCATGCTGACCGCGCGGCGCGAAGACAGGCTCAAGGAAATTGCAGCGCGCATCGGGAAAGCGGGCGGCAGGGCCGACTATTTTGCCGCTGACGCGACTGACAATGCGGGCATGGCCAAAGCCTTCGACGCGGCGGAGAAAAAGTTCGGCACGGTGGATCTTTTCGTCGCCAATGCCGGCATGGCACGGCTCGGCAAGGTGCTCGAGATGCCGGAGGACGAATACCGGAAGCTGATGGCGCTCGACATGGACGCCGTGTTCTTCAATTCCCGCGAGGCGGCGAAGCGCATGATTGCGGCGAACAAGAAAGGCGCGATCATCGCGACCGCCTCGATCGCGGCCTTCATTGTTGAGCGCAATATCGTCGCCTACAACATGGCGAAGGCGGCGGTGGTGCAGTTCACCAAGGGCTTCGCGCTGGAGGTCGCGCGTAAGAGTATCCGGGTGAATGCGATTGCGCCGGGTTACGTGGTCACCGACATCAACCGGGAGTATCTGCATTCGCCGAAGGGCAAGGAGGCGGAGCAAAAACTGCCAATGCAGCGCTACGGCGACGCGGACGACCTCGACGGTGTCTTCCTGCTGCTCGCCTCCAACGCTTCCCGCTGGATGACGGGTTCCACCATCGTCATCGACGGCGGGCATGTTCTGAGCGTCGGCAACTAGCCGGATTTCGTATTGCGTTGCGCCAAATTGCGGCCCGCGCATGCGGATGGAAACTTCGTTGCAGGCTCCGCATGGATAACGAAATTGCGCGCCTCATGGCGCTATGCGAGCCTTGGATGAAAGAATAGGGCGCGAGCCCGAATCAGCCCGACGGGCCGCCGGGGAGGCGGTTTTCAGCGCATGGCCAAGAACCAGACAGCGAACCAGAACGTCTCGCTCGACGACAAATACGATCTCACCCAGCCGCTGGTCTTTCTTTCCGGCACGCAGGCGATCGTACGGCTCACGCTCATGCAAAAGGAGCGCGACCGGCAGGCGGGCAAGAACACCGCAGGTTATGTCACGGGATACCGCGGATCTCCGCTCGGCGGTCTCGACCAGCAGTTTCTCCGTGCGAAGCGGACGCTGGAAAAAGCTGACGTCAAGTTTCAGGCGGGGCTGAACGAAGATCTCGCCGCTACCGCGCTGTGGGGCGCGCAGCAGGCGGAACTGACCGGCGAAGGCAAGTTCGATGGCGTGTTCGGCATCTGGTACGGCAAGGGGCCTGGCGTGGACCGCACCGGCGATGCCTTCCGCCACGCGAACTTCGCGGGCACTTCGAAGAACGGCGGCGTGCTCGCGCTGATGGGCGACGACCACACCTGCGAGTCCTCCACCACCGCGCATCAATCGGAATTCCACTTCGTCGACGTGATGATCCCGATCCTGAATCCGGCCGGCGTGCAGGAACTCATCGACTACGGCCTGCATGGCTTTGCGATGTCGCGTTTCTGCGGCACCTGGGTCGGCATCAAATGTGTGAAGGAAACGATCGAATCGACCGCGGTGGTCGATGTCTCGCCCGACCGTGTGAAGATCAACATTCCCGAATTCAAGATGCCGCCCGGCGGCCTCAACATCCGCCGCATCGACGGCGCGCTAGCGCAGGAAGCGCGGCTGTTCGAGTTCAAGCGCGACGCCATGCTCGCCTATATCAAGGCGAACGGCATCAACAAGATCATCATGTCCGGCGGGCCGAACGCGAAGATCGGCGTCATCACCACGGGCAAGAGCTATCTCGACGTGCGTCTTGCGCTCGACGAACTCGGCATCGACGAAGTGAAGGCGAACGAACTCGGCATCCGCCTGTTCAAGATCGGCTGTCCATGGCCGATGGATCCGGGCGAACTGAAAGATTTTGCGAAGGGCCTCGATCTCATCATCGTGGTCGAAGAGAAGCGCTCGCTGATCGAAGTGCAGGTGCGCGAGGAACTGTACGGCAACGAACACCAGCCCGTGGTCGTCGGCAAGAAGGACGAGCAGGGCGACTGGCTGTTCCCGGCGAAAGGCTCGCTCGATCCCAACGACATTGCGATCGCCATCGGCGAGCGGATCCTGCGGCGCACGAAAAACGACGTGATGGCGGAGCACGTCAGCCGCCTCAAGCAGGCGCAGGAGGCGCTGTCGCAGACACAGGATGTCGCGAGCCGCACGCCCTATTTCTGCTCCGGCTGCCCGCACAACACGTCGACCAACGTGCCGGAAGGCATGCGCGCCTATGCCGGCATCGGCTGCCACACCATGGCGATCTGGATGAACCGCAACACCATGGGCTTCACGCACATGGGCGCGGAAGGCGCAAACTGGGTCGGCGAGGCGCCGTTCTCGAAACGCAACCACGTGTTCCAGAACCTCGGCGACGGCACCTACAACCACTCCGGTATTCTCGCGATCCGCGCTGCGGTGGCGAGCGGCGTGAACATTACGTACAAAATTCTCTTTAACGATGCGGTGGCGATGACCGGCGGCCAGCGCCACGAAGGCGGGCTGACGGTCGATGCCATCGCGCGACAGGTCGCGGCGGAAGGCGTCACCAAGCTGATGCTTGTCACCGACGAGCCCCACAAATATCCGAAGTCGATCGATTTCCCGAAAGGCATGTCGATCCATCACCGCGACGAACTCGACAAAGTGCAGCGGACGCTCGCGGACACGCCCGGCACGACGGCGATGATCTACGATCAGACCTGCGCCGCCGAGAAGCGTCGCCGCAGGAAGCGCGGGGAGTTTCCCGATCCCGACAAGCGCGTCATCATCAACGAACTGGTCTGCGAAGGCTGCGGCGATTGCGGCGTGCAGTCGAACTGCGTCTCGGTGCAGCCGGTGGAGACCGAATGGGGCCGCAAGCGCACCATCGACCAGACCAGCTGCAATAAGGACTTTTCCTGTGTGAAGGGCTTCTGTCCTTCGTTCGTCACCGTATCCGGCGCGAAACTGAAAAAGGCGCAGGGCGTCGCTGCTTCGATGAAAGCCGCAACGGCGCTGCCAGAGCCGAAGCTTCCCGCGTTGAACGGCACCTTCGGTGTTATCATCGTAGGCATCGGCGGTACGGGCATCGTGACCATCGCGCAGGTGCTCGGCACGGCAGCCCACATCGAAGGCAAAGCCGCCGGCATCATCGACATGGCGGGTCTCGCGCAAAAGGGTGGTGCTGTCGCATCGCACCTTCGCCTCGCCAATCATCCGGACGACATTCATGCGATCCGCGTTCCGGCGCGCGGCGCACACCTCATCTTGGGTGGCGACATCGTGACCGTCGGCTCGAAGAAGGTGCTTTCCTCGATGCGCTCGGGCGAGACCACGGTCGTCGTCAATACGCACGAAACGCTGCCCGGCGACTTCACGCGCAACGCCGATTTCTCGCTGCCGACCGAGCGGTTGAAGCGTGAAATCGCAAAGGCGGCCGATGCCGATCACGCACATTTCGTTGACGCGACAAAATTGTCTGCGGCGCTGTTCGGCTCGTCGGTTACGCAGAACATGTTCCTCGTGGGCTACGCTTGGCAGCTTGGCGGCCTGCCGATCGGGCATCAAGCGATCTTCCGCGCCATCGAACTGAATGGCGAAGCGGTCGAGATGAACAAGCAGGCCTTCGAATGGGGCCGCCGCGCCGCCGTCGATCCAAAGGCGGTGGCGGACCTCGCAAAGCCCGCGGAAGTTTCGACCGACGCGCGCGAACTCTCGGAAACGCTTGATCAGGTGATCGCGCGCCGCGAGAAATATCTCACTGCCTATCAGAACGCGGCTTATGCGAAGCGTTATCGCGGGCTCGTTGAGAAGACGCGCGCTGCGGAAGCGAAAGCAATGCCGGGGCAGACTTCGCTCACCGATGCGGTCGCGCGCTATCTCTTCAAGCTAATGGCTTATAAGGATGAATATGAAGTCGCGCGGCTCTATACCGACGGCTCGTTCGCGGAGCAGCTAAAGGCCAGCTTCGACGGCGACCTGAAGAAGAAGGTCTATCTCGCGCCGCCGCTGTTCTCGCGCATCGATCCGAATTCGGGCCGCCCGAAGAAAATCGAATTCGGCGGCTGGATGTTCAAGGCGTTCGGCCTTATGGCGAAGTTCAAGTTCCTGCGCGGCACCGCGTTCGACCTTTTCGGCTATTCGGAAGAGCGCAAGACCGAGCGCAGGCTGATCGCCGACTACGAAACCATGCTCGACGGCCTGCTTGGCAGGCTCGATGCCTCGAACCACGCGGTTGCGGTTGCGCTTGCAGCGCTGCCCGAAAAAATCCGCGGCTTCGGGCCGGTGAAGGCGGCAAGCCTCGTCAAGGCGGAAGCGGAAAAGAAGGCGCTCACCGCGCGCTTTGATGCCGCGAACGTACAGCCTGTTCAGGCGGCGGCGGAGTAGTCTATTCTTCACGCATGATTACCGCCGAACGTCTCCGCGAGATCGCTTTCTGGTCAGCGGAGTTGACCGACGAAGAGATCGAGCGCGCGCGCCGCGGGATTACCGAAAAGGCTTTCGCGAAGGGCGCCTATATCTGCCACAAGGGCGACAAGTTAGACCCCTGGATCGGTGTGATTTCCGGCCTCGTGCGGCTCGGCACGGTTTCACAGAAAGGAAAATCGGTAACGCTCGCCGGCATGCGCGCGGGCATCTGGTTCGGCGAGGGTTCGGTGCTCAAGAAAGAGCCGCGTCAATACGACCTCGTCGCGCTTCGAGACGTGCGGCTTGCGATGATGCCTTCCGCCACGTTCTTCTGGTTGTTCGAGAATAGTGCGGGCTTCAACCGTTTCCTTGTAAAACAATTCAATGAGCGCATCGGACAGTTTATCGCGCTCGTCGAATTCGACCGTTCGCTGGACGCGACGGGCAAGGTTGCACGGAATATCGCGTGGCTTTGCAACCCTGTGCTCGTGCCGAAAGCCGACAACCATCTCGACATCACGCAGGAAGAAATCGGTTTGATTTCGGGTGTATCCCGCCAGGCGGTCAATGGTGCCCTGCAATTGCTGGAGCAGAAAAAGCTGCTCCGCGCCGGACATGGCGGAATCACCATTCTCGATCTCGAAGCGCTCAGCCGCTACGAAGATTGAAAGATTTTGACGAAGATTAAACGCGGGTTCTTTCGCACTGCGAAAGAAAACCTAACGCGGCATCCATAGCCAATCCCGGCCCGGTTTGTCTGTCAAGTGAAGCATTGTGAGAGTATGATTTTCGTCCACTCTGCTACGACAACAAAGCATGGCACCGGCACGAAAGCCGGAGCCGGTCAATGCAAGCGCGGTCAACGCGCCGGGTTTCGGGGAGAGAGTTCATGGCGCAGAACGCCATCGACAAAAGCGTCGATACGTTTCCGAAATTTTTGCTGGTGAACGCGCGCGAGCGCGGGCAACGCCCTGCCATTCGTGAAAAGGATCTCGGTATCTGGCAGACCTGGACCTGGGCGCAGGTCAAGGACGAGGTGAAAGCGCTCGCGCTCGGCCTGAAAGAGCTCGGCGTCGAGCGCGGCGACAAGGTCGCGATCATCGGTTCCAACAAGCCGCGGCTCTACTGGTCGATGTGCGCGACCCAATCCATCGGCGGCGTTCCCGTGCCGGTTTATCAGGACGCGGTTGCCGAGGAGATGGTCTTCGTTCTGCAACACGCAGGCGCAAAGATCGCGATCGTCGAGAACCAGGAGCAGGTCGACAAGGTTCTTTCCATGTCCGACCGGCTGCCTTCCATTTCACATGTGATCTACGACGAGCCGCGCGGGCTTCGCGACTACGACCATACGCGCCTGAAGTGGCTCAACGAAGTTCAGAAAATCGGCCGCAAGGCTGCCGAGTCGAAATATTCCGGCGATGCCTGGGAAAAGATGATCGCCGAGGGCAAGGGCTCCGACATCGCCGTCATTCTTTACACCTCCGGCACGACCGGAAATCCGAAGGGCGTCATGCTGACCTACGACTCGGTCGTCATCAGTTCGCAGAACGCAAATGCCTTCGATCGCCTGACCGAGAAGGAAGAAGTCATCGCCTATCTGCCGATGGCATGGGTCGGCGACCACATCTTCTCTTACGCGCAGTCTTATGTCGCGGGCTACACGGTGAACTGCCCGGAGAGCCCGGAGACGATTATCGAAGACCGCCGCGAAATCGGCACGAGCTATGCCTTCGCGCCACCGCGCGTGTACGAGAACTTGCTCACGCTCACCATGGTGCGCATGGAAGATGCCGGACGCTTCAAGCGCGGCATGTTCCACTATTTCCTGAATCACGCGCGCAGATGGGGCGAAAAGATTCTGAACAAGGAGCCCGTTCCGCTCGGCGCACGGCTCATATACTGGCTCGGCGAGTTGCTCGTCTACGGCCCGATGAAGAACCGTTATGGCTTCACGAATGTGCGCGTGGCCTACACCGCAGGCGAAGCGATCGGGCCGGAGATCTTCCGCTACTACCGCTCGCTCGGCATCAATCTGAAGCAGCTCTACGGCCAGACCGAAGCGGCCGTCTATATCACCGCGCAGCCGGACGGCGAGATTTACGCCGACACCGTCGGAAAGCCGTCCCCGGACGTCGAGATCAAGATCGAGCCGAGCGGCGAAGTTCTGTTCCGCTCGCCTGGCGTTTTCGCGGGCTACTACAAGGATCCCGAAAAAACTGCGGAGACGAAAACGCCGGACGGCTGGGTGAAGAGCGGCGATGCCGGCTTCTTCGATCCGAAGACCGGGCACCTGAAAATCATCGATCGCGCGAAGGACGTCGGCAAGCTCAACGACGGTACGCTGTTCGCGCCGAAATACATCGAGAACAAGCTCAAGTTCTATCCAAACATCAAGGAAGCGGTCGCCCTCGGCAGCAGCCGCGACTTTGTCACCGTGATGCTGAATATCGATCTCGTATCTGTCGGTTCCTGGGCCGAGCGTAACAACGTGATCTATGGCTCCTATCAGGAGCTGGCCGCGCATCCGCGCGTCTATCAGATGCTGGCCGAACACGTCGACGAAGTGAACAAGTCGCTTTCCGAAGAGGGCCCGATGGCGGGCGCGCAGATCAAGCGCTTCCTGATCCTGCACAAAGAACTCGACGCCGACGACGGCGAGCTTACGCGGACGCAGAAGGTGCGGCGCGGCTTCATCGCCGAGCGCTACGGCCCGCTTGCCGAAGGTCTCTATAGCGGCGCGAAGGAGGTCGATATCACGACCGAACTTACCTTCGAAGACGGCCGCAAGGGCACGGTTTCAGCGCGCGTGAAAATCCAGGACATGAAGACCCACCCGCCGGCAGCGGCGCCAATGGACAAGGCAGCATGAGAGCGCCCGACGAAACCACGATCAAGGCCGGGCAGACGCTGCTTTCGGTTCAGAACGTCTCGCTGTCGTTCGGCGGCGTGAAGGCGATCCGTGACGTTTCCTTCGACATCAAGAAGGGGGAAATCCGCGCGATCATCGGTCCGAACGGCGCTGGCAAGACTTCGATGCTGAACGTCATCAACGGCTTCTATCATCCGCAGGAAGGCGAGATCACCTTCAAGGGCGTAAAGCGCAAGAAAATGCGCCCGCATGATGCGGCGACCGGCGGCATCGCGCGGACCTTCCAGAATGTGGCGCTGTTCCGCTCGATGACGACGCTCGACAACATCATGGCGGGCCGCACGCTGAGGATGAATAAGAATTTCTTCTGGCAGTTGCTGCGCTACGGCCCCGCCGAGCGGGAAGAGATCGAGCATCGCCGGAAGGTCGAGGAGATCATCGACTTCCTCGAAATTCAGCACATCCGCCGCGTGCCGGTCGGCCGGCTGCCTTACGGATTGCAGAAGCGCGTCGAACTCGGCCGCGCGCTCGCGATGGAGCCGGAGCTTCTTTTGCTCGACGAGCCCATGGCCGGCATGAACCTCGAAGAGAAAGAGGATATGTGCCGCTATGTGATCGACGTGAACAATCACTACGGCACCACGATCGCGCTGATCGAACACGACATGGGGGTCGTGATGGACCTCGCGAACCGCGTGGTCGTGCTCGACTACGGCCAGAAGATCGCCGATGGCACGCCGGACGAAGTCAAATCCAATCAGGCCGTGATCGACGCCTATCTCGGCGTCGCGCACTAACGGGTAATCGAAGATGCTCTGCGTAAAACCGTACAACATGCTCTGCAAGATCTTCGTGATCCCGTTCTGGGAGATGTGGGATCTGCCGGATATTTTCGTGCAGACGCTCTGGGAGGGCCTGGTCGGCGGTACGCTTTACTCGCTGATCGCGCTCGGTTTCGTGCTGGTGTTCAAGGCGTCCGGCGTTTTCAACTTCGCGCAGGGCATCATGGTTGTGTTCGCGGCGCTCTCGCTCGTGGGCCTGCATGCGATCGGCGTGCCCGCATTCCTGGCGCTCGCACTGGCGGCAGCGATCATGTTCGTGCTTGCCGTCACGGTGGAGCGCGTTGTGCTGCGGCCGCTAGTGAACCAGCCAGACATTATTCTGTTCATGGCGACCTTCGGGCTGACTTATTTCCTGATCGGCTTCGGAGAACTGATCTTCGGCGGCGACCCCAAGGTGATGATCACGAAGGAGCTTTACATCCCGACAGGAACGTACTCGATCGATTTTGCCGGGGGCCGGGTGGAACTGCAGAAGCTCGACATCACGGCGATGGTCGTCGCAAGTACGATGGTCGGGGTGCTGGCTATCTTCTTCTCGAAAACCCGCATCGGCCGTGCGCTGCGCGCAGTCGCTGACAGTCATAAGGCAGCGCTCTCGGTCGGGATTTCATTGAACCAGATCTGGGTCATCGTGTGGTTCGCGGCAGGTCTGGTCGCGCTGGTTACAGGCGTCATGTGGGGAGCGCGCTCGGAGGTGTCGTTCGCGCTTGAAATCATTGCGCTCAAAGCGCTGCCGGTACTGATCCTCGGCGGCTTCACGTCAATTCCCGGCGCGATCGTCGGCGGGCTCATCATCGGCGTCGGTGAGAAGGTCGGCGAGCTTTATTGGGGGCCGCTGTTTGGCCGCGGTATCGAGAGCTGGCTCGCGTTTATGATCGCGCTGATCTTTCTGTTGTTCCGCCCGCAAGGGCTGTTCGGCGAGAAGATCATCGAGCGCGTGTAAGGAAGCAGGAAGATGTTTTATCGCGAAGCCGGACAATTCAAGACCAACTACCGCGCGGATATGGCGGTGTTTCCGATCAGTCAGGACCGGATCGGCATCGCGATCATTCTGATCGTTGCGTTCGGGGTGATCCCGTTCACTGCAAGCGACTTCATGCTGCACGCGATCATGATCCCGTTTCTGATTTTCTCCTTGGCGACGATCGGGCTCAACATTCTTACGGGCTATACCGGGCTGCTTTCACTCGGCACCGGCGCCTTCATGGGTGTAGGCGCTTATTCCTGCTACAAGCTTGCGACCAATTTTCCAGAAGTGCACATCATTATCTGGATTGTCGTGTCGGGGTTCTTTTCGGCCGCGGTCGGGATTTTGTTCGGGCTGCCGTCGCTTCGCATCAAAGGTTTTTACCTGGCGGTTGCGACCCTCGCGGCGCAGTTCTTCTTGTCCTGGTGCTTCATCCGCATTCCGTGGCTCGTGAACTATAACGTCTCGAATGCGATCGAGGTGCAACGCCGCTCGCTATTTGGAATCCCGGTGACGGGGCCGGAGGCACAACCTGTAACGCGGTATCTGATCGTCCTTTCAATTGTGGTCGTGATGACGTGGCTTGCATCCAATCTCGTGCGCGGACGGATCGGCCGCATGTGGATGGCGGTGCGCGACATGGACATCGCAGCCGAACTTATGGGCATCAGGCTCCTGAATACGAAGCTGCTCGCGTTCGCCGTGTCCTCGTTCTACTGCGGCGTGGCCGGCGCGATGCTCGTGTTCCTCTATTACGGCAGCGCCGAAGCGACCGCGTTCTCGATCAACCAGAGCTTTGCCATTCTTTCGATGGTCATCATCGGCGGCCTTGGCAGTCTGGTCGGCTCGTTTATGGGCGCAGCACTCATCTTCACGCTGCCGATTCTTTTGCCGCAGCTAATGGGCAGCCTGGGGCTTCCGATCCAGTCTGCGACCGCCGAACACATTACTTTCATGGTGGTCGGCGCGCTGATCGTCTTCTTCCTGATCGTCGAGCCGCACGGATTGGCGCGGCTCTGGCAGATCGCGAAGCAGAAGCTGAGGGTGTGGCCCTACCCCTATTAAGGGGCAAAGAATTCCCGCGTGTTGTGAGGCGCTCGAGACCTCATACTGCGCGGAATACCGGCGCCGGCGCCAGGCGCAGGCGAGACAAGACCGGACGCGAAGCTCTTTCGTGCCCGGAAAATTGAGGAGGAAAGAAAATGCGAATGAAAGGACTTCTGGTCGGCGCGGTGCTTGCCTCGACGGCGGCAATGCCCGCCTTCGTGTCGAGCGCTGCCGCGCAGGACTCGATCTATGTTCCGCTGTTCTCGTATCGCACCGGTCCGTTCGCCAACTCGGGTATTCCGATCGCGAACGGCATGTCCGACTACCTGAACATGCTGAACGAGCGCGACGGCGGCATCAACGGCGTCAAGCTTGTCGTTGAAGAATGCGAAACGGGCTACAACACTGAGAAGGGTGTTGCCTGCTACGAATCCACCAAATCGAAAAACCCGGTCGTGACGAACCCGTATTCGACCGGCATCACGCTGCAACTTATCCCGAGAGCGGCAGTCGACAAGATCCCTGTGCTGTCGATGGCCTACGGTCTGTCGGCTTCGGCAGTCGGTCAGGACTTCCCGTGGGTATTCAATCCGCCCGCGACCTACTGGGACGGCCTGTCGATGATGATGAAATACATCGCCGACAAGGAAGGCGGCTTCGATAAGCTAAAGGGTAAGACCATCGGTTACATCTTCTTCGACGGCGGTTACGGCCGCGAGCCGCTGCCGCTGCTCGAAATTTTTGCGAAGAAGTACGGCTTCGAGACGAAGCTCTA
>JAGXQU010000112.1 GCA_018335895.1 Hyphomicrobiales bacterium
GATCGGCGGCAGGGCCGCGCTTTTCTGGGTTGTACGCGCGGCGCAAGGTGCGGTCGGCATCGATGAAGTCGTGGTCGCAACTTCCGACGCCAAGTCCGATGACGCGATTGCAAGCTGGTGCGCGGACAACAAGGTCGCGGTGACGCGCGGCTCGGAAAGCGACGTGCTTTCGCGTTATGCCGACGCCGCGCGGGCGAGCAAAGCGGATGTCGTCATCCGCATCACTGGCGACTGCCCTTTTCTCGATCCCGCCGTCATCGGCGCGGTCGTCCGCCTGCGTAAATTCTCAAACGCGGACTATGCGTCGAACGTCGAGCCTCCGACCTATCCCGACGGCCTCGACTGCGAGGTGATGACGGCGAAAGCGCTGTTCGCCGCCGAGAAGGAAGCGACCCGGAAGTCCGACCGCGAACACGTCACACCGTTCATTCGCCGCAACCGCACGCGCTTCCCTGCGGAAAATCTCGTGGCGCCCTTCCCCGGCCTGATCGGGGAACGCTGGACGCTCGACACCGAAAACGACCTGAAGTTTCTCGACGCCGTCGCGAAAGAACTGCCGGCAGATCGTGCACCGGCACTGCTCGACGTGCTCGCGATACTCGACCGCAAACCTGAGCTGCGCGAGATCAACCGCGGTCAGACGCGCAACGAAGGATTTTCGATCAGCGAGCGCCAGGAGCCGATCTTGCTCGACCGCCGCTTCGACCTCTCGCAGGAGTTCATCGAGCGTTCGGAAAAAACGATCCCGCTCGGCTCGCAGACGTTCTCGAAAAGCCGCCTGCAATATCCGCCCGGCGCATCGCCCCTGTTTGTCTCGCACGGGCAAGGCGGGCGCATCTTTGACATCGACGGCAACGATTACGTCGATCTCGTCAACGCGTTGCTTCCGAACGTGCTCGGCTATTGCGATCCGGACGTCGACGCCGCGATCCGCAGGCAGTTGAACGCGGGCATCTCGCTGAGCCTGCCCTCGCCGCTCGAAACCGAGCTTGCCGAGCGGCTGACGAAGCACATTCCCTGCGCCGAAATGGTTCGCTTCGGAAAGAACGGCACCGACGCGACTTCCGCTGCGATCCGGCTCGCCCGCGCCTCGACTCGCCGCGACCGCGTGATCGCGCTCGGCTATCACGGCTGGCAGGACTGGTATATCGGCGCGACCACGCGCAAGCTCGGCATTCCCGGCGCCGTCGGCGAACTCACGCATATGGCGGCCTACGGCGACATCGAGGCGCTCGAGAAGCTCCTGCTCGCGCATCCGAAGGAATTCGCTGCGGTCATTCTGGAGCCGGCTGGCGGCACCGAGCCGCCCGCAGGGTACTTGCAGCAGCTGAAGGACCTCGCGCATCGTCACGGCACGCTGCTCGTCTTCGACGAAGTCATCACCGGTTTCCGCTGGTCGCTCGGCGGCGCACAGAAGCGCTATGGCGTGACGCCCGATCTCGCGGCGTTCGGCAAAGCGATGGGCAACGGCATGCCGATTTCCGCGGTGGTCGGCCGCGCGGACGTCATGCGCCTGATGGAAGACATCTTCTATTCCGGAACATTTGGCGGCGAGACGCTTTCGCTGGTCGCTTCGATCGCGACCATCGACAAGATCGAGCGCGAGAACGTCGTCGATCACCTGTGGAACAAGGGCGCTTCGCTGAAAGACGCGGTGAGCGCCGAGATCGCGAACAACAAGCTCACCGACGTTATCAGCCTCGCCGGTGCCTCGCCCTGGACAATCCTTGCTTTCAAGGATCATGCGAAGGCATCGAAAGAAGCAATCAAGACGCTGCTGCTGCGCGAAATGATCCGCGCGGGTGTGCTAATCAACGCAAGTCACAATATCTGCTTCGCGCATTCGCCCGAGGATCTCGGCCGCGTCGTCGGCGCCTACCGGCATGCGCTTCCGCTCGTGCGTGGCGCGATCGACGAAGGCGACATCGAGCGCCAGCTCGGCAATCAGGTGATCCGCCCGATCTTCACGCTTCGCGCGACCCCCGCGTGACGTCATGAGCGGCGATTTTCTTCCCTATGGGCGGCAAAGCATCGGCGACGACGACATCGCGGAAGTTGCGGCCGCGCTGCGCTCCGATTTTCTCACGACAGGCCCGCTGGTCGAGAAGTTCGAACACGCGCTCGCGGAAGCGACGGGTGCCGCGCACGCGGTCGTCTGCAACTCCGGTACTGCCGCGCTGCACCTCGCGGCGCTCGCCGCGGAACTGAAGGAAGGCGACGCCGCGGTCGTGCCCGCGCTAACCTTTCTTGCGACCGCGAATGCGGTACGGATGACCGGCGCGGAAGTGATTTTCGCCGATGTCGATGCAGACACCGGCCTGCTGACGCCGGAGACGCTGCGCGATGCGCTCGCGCGCGGCAAAGCATCCGGCCGCAAGATCCGCGCCGTTCTTCCGGTTCACCTGAACGGACAGGTTTGCGATATGGCCGCGCTGAAGAATTCCGCGCCTGAAGGCACGGTCTTCATCGAGGATTCCTGTCACGCGCTCGGCGAGGACAGGATCGGCGCCACGGAAAACTCCTTCGCCGCCTGCTTCTCGTTTCATCCTGTCAAGGCGATCGCCACCGCCGAAGGCGGTGCCATTACTACGCGCGACCCAAAGGCCGCGGAACGCATGCGCGCGCTACGCTCGCACGGCATGATCCGCGAACCTGCTGCTTTCACCGAACGCGAGCTCGCCTTCGACGGCAATGCGCCGAACCCCTGGTATTACGAGATGCAGGAGATCGGCTGGAACTACCGCCTGCCGGACGTGCTCTGCGCGCTCGGCATCTCGCAACTGAAGAAGCTCCCCGGCTTCGTCCGCCGCCGCCGCGAACTCGCTGCACTTTACGACAAGGCGCTTGCGCCGTTCGCGCCTTTGCTGAAACCGGTGCCGCACGGAAAGCATCCGCATGGCTGGCATCTTTACGCGGTGCTGATCGACTTCAAGACACTCGGCACGACACGCGCGAAATTCATGAACGCGCTGCGCGCGGAAGGCATCGGCTCGCAGGTGCACTACCTGCCCGTGAGCAGCCAGCCTTATTACCGCGAGCGCTATGGCGCGCAGACACTTCCCGGGGCGGATGCTTACTACGCGCGCTGCCTTTCGCTGCCGCTGTTTCCGTCGATGCGCGACGAAGACGTCTCGCGCGTCACCGCCGCTCTGGAAAAACTCGTTCGCCGCTAGCGCATTGTCACGATGACCGGAACCTCATCCCGTCTCGCACTCGGCACCGTGCAATTCGGGCTGCCTTACGGACTCGGCAACCCCGAGGCCGCGGTTCCGCGCAAGGAAGTCGAAAAGATTCTCGCGCTCGCCTGGGAGCGCGGCATCGATACACTCGATACCGCCGCCGATTACGGCGACGCCGAACACGTGATCGGTCTCGCACGGCCTGCGAACGCGTCCTTCAAAATCGTGTCCAAAGCGCCGCGCATCGGCAAGGATGAAATAGCGCAGTCCGATCTCGATGCGGTCTCGGCCTCGGCTGGCCGTTCGCTGGAGCGCCTAAAAGTTTCCGCGCTCGATTCCATCCTCGTTCATTATGCGCCCGATCTTCTTGCCCGCGGCGGCGATAAACTCTTTGCAGCGCTGCGCGCCGTCCGCGAGCGCGGACTGACGAAACGGATCGGCGTTTCGGTCTACGATCCCGAGACGCTTGCAACGTTGCTTGCGCGCTTTCCCATCGACATCGTCCAACTTCCGGTGAACCTGCTCGACCAGCGCTTCGAGCGAAGCGGCATGCTCGCGGAGCTTATGCGCCGTAATGTCGAGGTCCACGTCCGCTCGGTGTTCCTGCAAGGTGCCCTGCTGATGGGCGACAATCTTCCGCGTCATCTCGCTGCGGCAGGACCTAAGATCGGGATGCTGCGTGACGAGGCAAAACGGCGCGGCGTCGGCCCGGCCACGCTGGCCCTCGCCTATCCGGCGAACCTCACCGCTGTCAGCCGCATCGTGATCGGCGTGCAGCGCGCGGACGAACTCGCGGCGAACACGGGCGCCTTTGCCGCCGCCGCCGCGCTGGCCGGCTTCGATGCTGCGGCTTATTCGGTAGACGATCCCGCGATCATCGACCCCCGCCGCTGGAACGGCTAAGGCAACGCCATGGGCCTCGTCGTATTCCGAGCGGATGGCGGGCCGGCAATCGGCGCCGGTCATGTGATGCGGATGCTTTCGCTCGCGCACGCCTTCCGCGCCGGCGGATGGCGGATCGGATTCGCCGCCACTGAAGAAACGTTCGCATCGGTCGCTGCACTCGGCGAGGCGCAGGCTGAGAAACTTGTCGTTGAAAACAGGGAAGATACGCGGGCCCTCACCGCAAAATGGCCCGAAGGCGCGGACCTGCTCTTCGCCGATCACTACGGGCTCGATGCCGCATTCGAGCGCGAATGCCGCCCGTGGGCAAAACGCATCGTTGCAATCGACGATCTTGCAAACCGGAAGCACGACGCGGATGTGCTGTTCGATCCCGTCTGCGCCTCGCCTAGGGCTTATGAAAAACTCGTCCCGCCGCAATGTGCTGTCCATTGCGGGCCGGATTTCTCCTCGCTGCATCCCGCATTCCGCGAAGCGCGTGCCGCAGCGCTCGCGCGGCGCGGCGGCGGCGAAGTGAATCGTATTCTCGTGAGCTTCGGCCAGATCGATGCCGGAAATGCCACCGCCGAAGCGCTGGACGCAATCGAAGCCGCCGGCTTTCGTGGCGCCATCGATGTCGTGCTTTCTTCGCGCGCCCCGCACCTGCAGACGATCCGCGAGCGCGTAAAGGGCCGCGCGGTGCTGCATGTCGACACAAGCGAAATGGCGTCATTGATGAGTGCTGCGGATCTAGCCATCGGCGCAGGCGGCACCACGACGTGGGAGCGCTGCTGCCTTGGTCTTCCCGCACTTGCGGTCGAGATTGCGGACAACCAGCACGATCTGCTGTCGCGGGCCGCGGCGTCCGGCGTGCTGCTCAACCTGGGCATCGCGAAACCGGGTATCGCATCGGAAATGGCCCGCGCGCTGCGGGACCTTCTCGGAAATCACTTGAAACTTTCAGCGATGAGCATTGCCGCCGCAACACTCGTCGATGGCCGTGGCAGCGAACGCATTCTTCTCGCAGCCTTGGCGCCGGAGTCCGCAAGCTCCGGAGAGGCGGTCACGCTGCGGCTCGCGGAAACGCGGGACAAGGAGTGGCTGCTCGCGCTTCAAAAGCTTCCCGAAACGCGGCAACACGCGAACAACGCCAGGGCCCCCTCCGCCGAAGAACATAACGTCTGGTTCGCACGCACGCTTGCCGACTGCACGAAACTTCTTGCCATCGTTCAGGTCGCCGGAAAGCCGGCCGGCATGGTCCGGCTCGACCGGCGCAAGGATGCAGCGCGGGTCAGCATCGCGATCCTGCCCTCATTCTATCGGCGCGGCATCGGCGCGGCCGCGCTCTCGCTTCTGTCTCGCGTGGCGCCCGGGATCGCGCTGGAAGCTGAGGTAAAGTCAGGCAACGCCCCGTCGCTGGCCCTGTTTGGCAACGCGGGCTATCGACATCTGCGCGGCGATCTGTACATACGCGGGCCGAAATGAGCGCCAAGAATTTTTCCATCGCAGGACGCAGCATCGGGCCTTCGCACTCGCCCTATGTCATTGCCGAACTCTCCGGCAATCACAACGGCGACATCGGGCGGGCGCTGGCCCTGATCGATGCGGCCAAGGCCGCCGGCGCGGATGCGGTAAAGCTGCAAACCTATACCGCCGACACGATCACGCTCGACCACGATGGTCCCGGCTTCACCATCGAAGGCGGATTGTGGGACGGACGCCGCCTGCATGAGCTTTATCGCGAAGCGTCCACGCCATGGGAGTGGCACGAGAAACTGTTCGCCCATGCGCGTAGCGCGGGCATCACCTGCTTCTCGTCGCCCTTCGATCCGACCGCCATTGCGTTTCTGGAAAAGCTGAACGCGCCGGCCTACAAGATCGCGTCCTTCGAGATCGTCGACACGCCGCTGATCCGTCTCGCGGCGAAGACCGGCAAGCCGCTCATCATTTCGACCGGCATGGCCTCGCCCGACGAAATCTCAGATGCGCTCAACGCCGCCAAGGAAAGCGCGGGCGCCGTGCTCCTGCATTGCATATCCGCCTATCCCGCGCCGGCCGAGGACGCGAACCTCGCGCGCATTCCCGCGCTCGCCGCGAAATACGGATGCGTGATCGGTCTTTCGGACCACACGCTCGGCATTGAAGTTTCGATCGCGGCGGTCGCGCTCGGCGCCTGCGTCATCGAGAAACACATCACGCTGCAACGAGCCGATGGCGGCCCCGACGCCGCTTTCTCGCTGGAGCCGGACGAACTTGCGGCCCTTGTGAAAGGCGTGCGGACGGCGCACGCGGCGCTCGGCCGCGCCGATTACGGACGTGCTGCAAGCGAAGAAGGAAACGTCGCGTTCCGCCGTTCGCTCTATGCAGTAAAGGACATCGCCGCGGGCGAAACGATCACGGAAGAAAACGTGCGCTCGATCCGCCCCGGCTACGGCCTCGCGCCGAAGCACCTGCCCGAGATACTCGGACGGAAGGCGAAGCGCGGAATTCCGCGCGGAACGCCGATCTCCCGCGATCTGCTCGGCTGACTTTCTTAATACCCCCTTGAGTGCCGGATCATGGCGCCAAGGACGTTCGAATAGTCGTCGGTCCAGACCCATTGACGCTGATCGACCTTTTCGTCGTTCCAGTGTTTCGCCTCGTCCAGCGCGCCGAAATCCTCGGGCTTGCGCACGATCGCAGTGACGGTGCCCGAGAACTTGTAATCGTCGTCGCTGACCTCGGTGTCGTCCTGGGTCGTGTTGTGTGTGCGGACCACCATGCCGTTCGCGTCTGCGATGCCCGCCACCACCGAGGCAAGCTCGAGATGGCGGTTCGAAATGTGCATCACCAGAATCCCGCGCGGCGCAAGCTTGCGCTTGTAGGTCTCGACCGCTTCCTTGGTCATCAGGTGGATCGGGATCGCGTCGGAGGAGAAGGCGTCGATCACGATCAGATCGTAGATGCCGTCCTGCGCCTCCGCGATGGTGAGCCGCGCATCGCCCAGCGTAATCTTCGCGTCCGGTGCGCACTGCGCGAGGAAGCTGAAGCCGTAGCGTCTCGGGTTGGTCGCGATCTCGATCGTGGTCGGATCGATCTCGTAATACGAGACGCTGTCTTTCTCCTGCTTGTGGCAGGCAAGCGTGCCGGTGCCGAGACCTACCACGGCGTAATTGATCGGGCCGTTCTTGTTCGCCCTAGCCTGCGCCACCGCCTGCGCGATCGCCGCCGACTTATAATAGTAGGTCGTGAGCTCCGGCCGGCCGGTATACGGCTTGAAGTCGTTCGTCATCATCCGCTGTGCGCCGTGGATCGTGGTTCCGTGCAGCAGCACGCGGAAGCGGCCGTCATAGCTGTCGTTCACTTTGTGGACGCCAAAGAAGCTGCGCAACGTGTAGCGCGTGCGCGAGTCGATGTTCTCATAGGCCTTGATCGTGAGAAAGCAGAGCGCGATCACATAGGCGTACTTCACCGAGTCGAACGAGATCAGGATGGACGCGACGAGCAGAATGCCGATCGCCCATTTCATGTAGGTATAGGTGCCCGGCGCGAGGTCGGACAGGAACGGCACCTTGTATCCAAATGCGGGCGCGAGCACCGCCGCCGCGACCATGCCGAGCAGGAGCCAAAACACCGGGCCGAAGCGCCCGGTCGGCCACACCCAGCCCGGACGGCACAGAAGCGCCAGCACGATCAGGATCGGGTATTCGGCGACCCAGTTGAAAATCTGCGGCGCGATGAGTGCGGCCGCGATGCCGCCGATCATGCCGCCAGCCGACATCCACATATAGAATTCGGTGAGAAACGCAGGCGCGGGACGAAGCCGCGCAAGCTCGCCGTGACAGACCAGCGCCGTGAAGAAGAACGCAGCGATGTGGATCGTCAGAATCCAGAAGATCGAATCGAAGCCTTCGAACACCTGAGACGCGACGAGTGCTGCGATGAACAGCGGTTGCAGGATCACGGCGGCCTGATGCACGCGCGCCGCAAGCCCCGAGAACACGAGCACGAAGGTCAGAAGGTAGAGCGCGAGCGGCACCACCCAGAGGAACGGCACCGCCGCAACGTCGGTCGAAATGTGGTTGGTGACGGCGATCAGCAGACCCGAGGGGATGGCGGCGAGCGCAACCCAGACCGCCGCTTCGGACCAAGTGGGCTTGCCTTCCGTCTCGCCCTTCGCGGGCTTCGACGCCTTGAGGTCCTTCGTGTTCCAGATCAGGTAGCCGCATCCCGCAATCAGCGCGATCAGGAGAACGAAACCGGCCGACCAGCCGAAGGTCTGCTGTTGCAGCCGCGTCAGCGGCTCGACCACGAAGGGATAAGCCAGCAGCGCGAGGAAACTGCCGACGTTGCTTGCAGCGTAGAGAAAATAAGGGTCCTTTGCCGCGGGATGCGCAGTGCGCGCGAACCAGGCCTGCAACAGCGGGCCGTTCGCGGAGAGCGCGAAAAACGGCAGCCCGATCGAAACCGTGAACAGACCGAGCAGCCAGATCGCTTCGCCCGAGGCAGGCGGCCGGTTCCAGCCGCTTGCGATGCCGAGCGGCAGAAAAATGATCGCGACGGCCATGATCGCGAGATGCACGATGACAGCCTGCCGCCCCTGCAGATGGCGGGTGATGAAATGCGCGTAGGCATACCCCGCGAGCAGCACGGTCTGGAAAAACACCATTGCGACCGACCAGACCGCGGGCGTGCCGCCAAACTTGGGCAGCACCATCTTCGCGAACATCGGTTGCACCAGGAATAGCAGCGCTGCGCTCACGAAAATCGCGAAGGTGAAAAGCGGCAACAGAGCGCCCACCTTCGAACCATCGGTGGCTTTAGCGCTGGACGTCTTCTTCGCGTTCATGGGAGTTCCTTGGCTGGCCGGGTCTCTGGCGCGCACGCTCTCCGCAGTGCAACGCAGAGAAAAGGCTTGCCGCTAGGGCGGAATTTGGGGCTGGGAGGCTTGCTCGCAGAAGTTTGTTCAGGTTTGTGGCTGCACCCGGACCGAACAGCAACCGGGGCAGTAGATAAAACCCGAACCGGCGATTCCGGTCCAGCCCCGCAGCTTCTATTTTTCCGCATTGCGGCGCAGGGCGTTTCAGCCACAAACCGTTGCATCGACGCAATAAAATCCCTGCTAGGATAGCCGCGCGTTTCGATTCAAACGAAACCGTCCCCAGGGAGAACTGTATGATCGAACTATCACGCCGCACCGTGCTTGCAGGCAGCGCTGCCTCCGCAGGCGCGCTTTCGTTTGCACCCAGTTTCATTGAGGCATTTTTCAATTCGGCAATGGCACAAGCAGCGGGTTTCAATAAGTATAAGGTCGGCTCGATCGAAGTTGTTGCCGCTGCCGACGGCGTAAACACCTTCCCGCTGCCCGATCGCTTCGTCGTGAACGCGACGAAGGATGAAGTTTCGGCCGCGCTGAAAGCAGCAGGCCAGGACGGCGAGAAGCTGAGCATTCCGTTCAATCCGCTTGCCTTCACGAACGGCAACCGCGTCGTTGTCGTCGACACGGGCATGGGCCCCGCTGCAAACGAAAAGTCGCCGAACGTCGGCAACTTCGTGAAGAACATTGCCGCAGGCGGCATCGATGCGGCCAAGGTGACCGACGTCGTGATCTCTCATTTTCACGCCGACCACATCAGCGGACTCCTGAACGGCGCGAACCTGACCTATCCCAACGCGCAGGTGCATGTCCCGGCTCCGGAATGGAAATACTGGACCGACGAAGGCGCGCTGAGCAGAGCGCCGGATGGGCTTAAGGGCGCCTTCGCCACCGTGAAGCGCATCTTCGCCGATGGCCTCAAGAACAAGGTCACGCAATACGAACACGGCAAGGAAGTGGTGCCGGGTCTGACCGCCATGGCAACGATCGGCCACACGCCGGGCCACACCTCGTTCGTGCTCGCCTCCGGCAACGACAGGCTGTTCATCCAGTCGGACGTGACGAACGTTCCGGCGCTGTTCGTGACGAACCCGGGCTGGCACGTCATGTTCGATCAGGACGCGAAGATGGCCGAAGAAACGCGCCGCAAGACCTTCGACATGCTCGCCTCGGAAAAGATGCGGGTCCAGGGATTCCACTATCCCTTCCCTGCGCTCGGCCGCATCGAGAAAGCCGGAAACGGCTACAAGCTCGTCGCCGCGTAAGCGCCAGCAAATCTGCGAACAAAAAGGCCGCCGGAAACGGCGGCCTTTTCATTTCCGCGAAGGATGTCTTGCGGAGAATTGACTCCGCCTCCCGCTTCGCGAATAAATGGAGCATTGATGTTGGTGTTCCGCGCGGCGAAATCCGCAACGAACATGGGAATACGGTCAAGGATCGCGTTCAGATCCGAATCCGTAGCTGCCCCCGCAACTGTAAGCGGTAGCCCTCGCTTCAAGTGCCACTGGACGAAAGTCTGGGAAGGCGGAGTGAGACGCAACGACCCGCGAGCCAGGAGACCGACCCGCATCAGTCACCCAACCGGCGCGCGGGGCGTGCGATCGGTGCGGCTAACCGCAGCGGTGACACGTGAAGACGTGAACCGTTGCGGGGGCGCAGGTGGAACTGCATCTCTACGAGCAAGCCGGAATGAGCGAGGCGTCACGCCTCGGGATTTCGCGCGCCTCCGTGACTTGTCCAACGACAGTCATTGGGGGCTATCCATGTTTCGTTTTTCGGGTGCATCCGCACTCGCGCTGATCGCACTTCCCTTCTCTTTCGCCACGGCACAGGCGCAGACGACCGTCCTGCCTGACGTCGTGATTTCCGCGAGCCAGACGCCACAGCCCGCGGATCGCGTCGGCGCGAGCGCGACCGTGTTGCAGGGCGACGAACTGCGCCGGCGCGGCGTCGAGACCGTCGCCGACGCACTGCGCACCGTTCCCGGCGTGCATGTGAGCGCCGCCGGCAACAAAGGCACGCTGACGCAGGTTCGCGTGCGCGGCGGCGAAGCCAACCACCTTCAGGTCATCATCGACGACGTCCCGGTCGGCCGTCTCGATGGCGGCGACTTCGACTTCGCGGACATGATGATCGACGACGTCGAGCGCATCGAGGTCGTGCGCGGGCCGCAATCGGGCATCTATGGCGGCAACGCCGCTTCCGGCGTGATCGCGATCTATACGAAATCAGGCCGCGGCCTGAACAAGCCCGAACTTACGCTGCGCGCGGAAACCGGCACGCAGAAAAGTTCGCTGCTCAGCACCACCCTGCGCGGCTCGAACGGCCCGCTCTATGGATCGTTCTCGATCCAGCACCGCGACACCGACGGCTACAACATCTCCCGCACCGGCGGCGAGAAGGACGGCCACCGGCACCTGTCGCTGAACGCGAAGGTGGGCTTCGACGTCAACGAGCACATCAACGTCGAAGGCGTGGTCCGTCATACCGACCGCAAGGTGCAATACGACTCCGAAGCCTCGATCCCGCTGCCCGACAACTACGCGCAGGACGTGAACCAGCACACCAACGCGCGCATCAACCTGAACACGCGCTCGTTCGACGGCGCGCTGACCACCCGCCTCGGCGTGTTCCTGCGCGACGAAAACTATCTCCTGAATTTCGGCAATTCCTACGCCAAGGCGAACGGCGGCGATTACAAGGTCTCCTACAACTTCAGCGCAGCGAACGTCGCGCACAGCATGACCGCGCTGTTCGACTGGAAGAAGGAGACCTATATCAACGGCGCCAACACGCCCGAGCGCCAGCGCACCGGCCTCGCCTATGAGCACATCCTGAACTTCGTCACCGGCCTCACGCTGTCGGGCGCAGTGCGCCACGACTTCCACGACGTCTTTCAGGATTTCACGACCTATCGCGTCGCGGCGTCGCAGAAGCTGCACACCGGTACGCGCCTGCACGGAAGCTACGGCACCGGCATCTCGCTGCCGACATTCTACGAGCAGTTCGGTTTCGGCCTGAACTTCACCGGCAACCCGAACCTGAAGCCCGAAACCACCACCGGATGGGATTTCGGCATCGAGCAGACGTTCTTCGGCGGCCTGTTCGTGTTCGACGCGACCTATTTTTCGGTCGACCTCGAGAACCGGATTTCCGGCAACGGCACCACCGCGATCAACAATGCCGGGATCAGCGAAATCCGCGGCGTCGAGCTGACCGGCAAGCTCAACCCGGTCGCATGGCTGACGCTGGAAGCGAGCTACACCTTCACCGACGCGGAAGCCGCCGACGGCACGCAGCTGATCCGCCGGCCGAAGAACGCCGGCAGCTTCACGGCGACCTATCTCGCGCCCGACAACAAGACCCGCGCGAGCGTCAACGTCGTTCACAACGGCAAGATGGCGGACGACGCCTTCTTCGGCTTCCCGGCGACGAGAGTGTCTCTCGACAGCTACACCGTCGTGAACGCGATCCTGAGCTACCAATACACGCCGATGACGCAGTTCTACATCCGCGGCGAGAACCTTCTCAACGAACGCTACGAGGAACTGTTCTCCTATCGTGCGAACGGCGCGACCGGCTATATCGGCATGCGGATGAAATTCGGCGAGTTGTCGCCGCAGATCAACTACTGAGCGGGACGGGCCGGCCGAAAAAACCGGCCCTACCCTGCTTGATTGGGTTACGTTCCAATCGAAATCCCCTGCCCGTTCGATTCCGATACGATCCAGTTGATGTATTCCGCATCGCCGCCGTCTCCGGAAAGAAAAAGGATTGCCGGTGTATCGTAGGCGTGGCCGCGCTTCACTTCGGCGGCGACCGCTTCTTTCTGTGCGTCCCGCGTCTTCACAATCATCACCACTTCGTCGGCCTGTTCGATCTTGCCCTGCCAGCGGTAGATCGAGCGCATTCCGGGCAGGATGTTCACGCAGGCCGCGAGCCCCTTCTCGACGAGGTGCCGTCCCGCGAGCGACGCCTCGACAAGCGAAGGATAGGTCGTATAGACGAGAACCGGCCGATCCATTGCCGAACTCCATTTTGCCGGGCCGCGTATCCGCAGGCAGCGTATCAGATGACCGCGTCACGCTACGACAAGATCGCATTCGTCGCGAGCAACGCGCCAGACGCGATTGCCGCGCAGGAACGTCTGGCAAAGGCGTATGGCAACGCACCCGAAACCAAAGCCGATGTGGTGGTCGCGCTCGGCGGCGACGGCTTCATGCTCCACATGCTGCACCGGTTCCGCGACCGCGGCATTCCGATCTTCGGCATGCACCGCGGCACCATCGGCTTCCTGATGAACGAGTTTCGCGAGGACGGACTGCGCGAGCGCCTGAACGTCGCCGAAGGCAGCAGGATCCATCCGCTCATCATGGAAGCGACCGATGCCGCCGGGAAAGTACACACCGCGCCTGCGCTGAACGAGGTCTCGCTCCTACGCCAGTCTTACCAGGCGGCGAAGCTGCGCATCCTGATCGACGGCAAGGCCCGCATGGAAGAGTTGATCTGCGACGGCATCCTGGTCGCGACCCCGGTCGGCTCCACCGCCTATAACCTGTCCGCACACGGTCCGATCCTGCCGCTCGCAGCCCCGTTTCTGGCGGTGACCCCGATCAGCCCGTTCCGGCCCCGCCGCTGGCGCGGGGCACTGGTCCCCGACCGCGCCCGGGTCGAGATCGAAATTCTGGAGAGCGACAAGCGGCCCGTAAACGCGGTCGCCGACTACTTCGAGGTCCGCTCGGTTGTACGGGTTAAGGCCCGTATGGACCGGACTTCATCGGTAGAAATGCTGTTCGATCCCGGTCACAGCCTGGACGAGCGGATTCTGAACGAGCAGTTCGGCTATTAGCCGGGATTGGGATTTCAACCGAAAATTAATTCTGAAGGGCGCTAATTAGAGCGGTATCCGCGTTCGGCCCTTCGGCCTTGGCTTGAAACTGCCCCGGAGCCAGGCGCGCCATGATCCGGATCGATTTCAACCGTCTCAAGTTTCTGATTGTCGACGATAATGCCCATATGCGGCGGATCGTTCGGCAGCTTGTCCACGGTTTCGGCTCGCGCGAAATTTTCGAAGCGGAAGACGGCGCCGCCGGCCTCGAAGTCTTCCTTGCCCAGAAGCCCGATATCGTGATCACCGACTGGGCCATGCCGCTCTATGACGGCATCGAGTTCACGAAGACCGTCCGCAGTTCCGACTCTCCCGTGACCCGCTTCGTGCCGATCATCATGCTGAGCGGACATTCCGAGAAGCGCAACGTCATCGAAGCGCGGGACGCGGGTGTCACCGAATTTCTGACCAAGCCGGTCGCGGCGAAGTCCCTCTATGAGCGCATCTTGAGCGTCGTGCTGGCGCCGCGCCCCTTCATCCGCACCAAGGACTACTTCGGGCCGGATCGCCGCCGCTCCGTGAACGCCAAGTATGCCGGACCCGAGCGCCGCAAAGGCAACGCGAACGCAGAGGTCATCGAAGTCGCTCCGATCGACAATCGCTTGCAGAACCAGCGCAAGCAGGCCGATGCCGGCATCGCGGCCAAGCAACCGCGTGCGGCGGGCCAAGCCACATGATTTCAGGATAGCCCGCCATGGCAGACCAATCGCAAAGGCAGCTCCCGCCGGAAAAGCACTTCGACGACCACTCCGTCATCGTGCCGCCGCACAAGCTGAAGAAGGCCGTCACCCACGCGCAGGGCGCGGCGCAGATCGACATGAGCGCAGTCGCGCGCGCCGAGGCCGCGCTCGAAGAACTCAAGGAAGAGTTCGGCGAATGGATGAATGAGGAA
>JAGXQU010000113.1 GCA_018335895.1 Hyphomicrobiales bacterium
GCTTCGCCGACCCCGCCATAACGGGTGCCGCGCACCGGCGCCGCGCCGAGATAGTCGAGCCCGCTTGCGACCCGGATATGGGCCTCGGTGGCGCAGATGCCGTTCGCGGGGTCGAACGCGATCCAGCCGAGCGCGGGTAGATACGCCTCGGCCCAGGCATGACCGGAATCGGTATCGACGATGCCGTCTGCGCGCAGGAAATATCCTCCGACGTAACGCGCCGGAATTCTCAGGTGGCGGGCCGCCGAGCAGAATATATGGGCGTAGTCCTGGCAGACGCCGTGCTTTTTCGCGAAGGCCTGGCTCGCGGTGGTCGAGGTGGCGGTGGCGTCAACGTCGAATTTGAAGTTCGAATAGATGTGGCTCTGCATCGCGTGCAGCGTATCGAGCGGCGGCCGGCTGCCTCCGCCGCCGATTTCGTCCGCCCATTCCACGATCGATGCATCGGGAGCGGTGAGGTCGGTCTGGCGCAGGTAGAAGGATGGCGGGAATTTCTCGCGCGTGCCGCGCACCATGCCTTGCGTGTCCTGCGTCTCGACTTCGCCCGCGACGCGCACCGCAAGTTCCGTGATCGGCCCGTCGACCGTAAACGTATGCGTGAGATTGCCGAAGGCGTCCTCGCGCGGCTCCACCCGGCAGTCTTCCGAGACCTCGACACGCCAGCGCACGACATATTGTCCGTCGTGGTTGCGCGGATGCACGCGCAGGATCTGGATCGCCCGTGTCGCAGGCGTGTCGTATCGATAGACGGTTTCGTGTTCGATCCGGATGCGCATCTTCTTGCTTTTATCAGATCAGGTATTGATCGCCGATCGCGTTGCCGACGCGATTGTTGTCGCTCAGGAACTGCGTGATGAACTCGTGCAGGCCGGACTGGAAGATGTCTTCCATTCTTCCGTTCTCGAGCTTGCTGGTCGTGGCCCGCGCAAGGCGCTGCGCCTGGCCCTGTCTTCCGTAGAATTGCGCAAGGTCGTCGAGATAGCGGTTGATGTTCTCGTAGCAGCTTGCGAGCGAGCGCGGCATCTGGCGGTTGAGGATCAGGAGATCGGCGACGAGCCACGGCTTTACGCTGTCGCGGTAAACCCAGTGATAGCTCGTGCGTGCGGAGACGGAGCGCAGGATCGAGGCCCACTGGAAATAATCGAGCGGGCCGCCGACCTGTGCCTCGCGGGGCAGGAGCACGTGATACTTCACGTCGAGTATCCGCGCGGTGGCGTCGGCGCGCTCGACCAGAAAGCCGAGGCGCGAGAACCAGTAAGCGTCGTTCCTGAGCATCGTGCGGAACGACGTGCCGTCGAAGCGCACCGAGGTTTCGGTGACGAAATTCAGGAAACGCGTGAACTCCTCGCGGGTGATCCGTTTCGGATCATAGCGATAGAGTTCGTGCCACGCCGAATTGATCGCATCCCACATTTCTCCGGTCAGCGCGGTGCGCACCGAGCGCGCGTTGGTGCGCGCGATTTCGATGCAGTTGCGGATGGAGGAAGGATTGTCCGGCGAGAACGCGAGATACTCGGTGACGGTGCGCTCGTTCGCTTCCGGGTATTTTTCCTTGAACGAGGCCACGCAGCCTGCGGTCGCGATCGCGGAATCCCATTCGTTGGTCTCGCTGCCATAGCCTTGCGGCAATGCGGAGAGGCGATAGGTCGCGTCGAGAATGCGCGCGAGGCACTCCGCGCGTTCGACGTAACGCGATAGCCAGTAAAGATTGCTTGCGGTGCGCGAGAGCATGTCAGCGATCCAGCACCCAGGTGTCTTTCGTGCCGCCGCCCTGGCTGGAGTTCACGACGAGCGAGCCCTTGGAGAGTGCCACGCGCGTGAGCCCGCCCGGCACGATGCGGGTCTTGTCGCGGCCCGTGAGCACGAAGGGACGGAGATCGACGTGACGCGGCGCGATGCCTTCCTCGACGAAGGTGGGGCAGGTGGAGAGCGCGAGCGTCGGCTGCGCGATGAAGCCTTCGGGCGCGGCTTTCACTTTGGCTGCGAAGTTCTCGATCGTCTTCTTATCGGCGGCGGGTCCGATCAGCATGCCGTAGCCGCCGGAGCCGTGCACTTCTTTCACGACGAGCTTTTCGATGTTGTCGAGTACGTACTTAAGCTGGCCGGGTTCGCGGCAGCGATACGTCTCGACGTTTTTCAGGATCGGCTCCTCGCCGAGGTAAAATTTGATGATGTCGGGCATGTAGCTGTAGACGGCCTTGTCGTCGGCGATGCCGGTGCCGACCGCGTTCGCGAGCGTCACGTTGCCCGCCTGGTAGACCGACATCAGCCCCGGCACGCCCAGCATCGAATCCGGTCGGAACGCGAGCGGATCGATGAAGTCGTCGTCGACGCGGCGATAGATCACGTCCACGCGTTTCGGGCCCTCGGTCGTGCGCATGTAGAGCATGTCGCCCTTGACGAACATGTCGCGGCCTTCGACCAGCTCGCAGCCAAGTTTATCGGCAAGGAACGAGTGCTCGTAATAGGCGGAGTTGTAGATGCCCGGCGTCATCAACACGACGGTCGGCTCGCCGGAGGAGGTGAGGGGCGCCACCGACTTCAAGGTCGCGAGCAGGTCGTCGGCGTAATTTTCGACCGGCGCGACGGGATGATCGATGAAAAGCTCAGGAAAGAGCCGCAGCATGATTTCGCGGTTCTCGAGCATATAGGACACGCCGGAGGGCACGCGCGCGTTGTCCTCCAGCACATAGAAATTGTCGGGATCGACGCGGACGACATCGATGCCCGCGATCATCACATAGATATTGTGAGGAACGGCCTGCCCGTTCATTTCGGGACGGAACACAGGATTGCCGAAGATGAGTTCTTCAGGAATGAGCCCTGCGCGGAGAATTTCGCGCTTGTTGTAGGCGTCGTACAGATACATGTTCAGCGCTTTTACGCGCTGCTCGAGACCCTTCGAGAGTTTTTGCCACTCGCCGCGGTTCAGAATGCGCGGGATGATGTCGAAGGGAATCAGCCGTTCCGTCGATGCCGCCTCGCCATAGACCGCGAAGGTGATTCCGATCCGGCGGAAGATGAATTCCGCTTCCTTGCGGCGATAGTCGAGGACGTCTTTCGGAACGTTGTCGAGCCAGTGTGCAAGCTGCTGATAAGCGGGCCGGATCGAGCCATCCGGCGCGCGCATCTCGTCGAAAAAACTGGGTGTACGCGAGGACAATTCCGGCTCCGGTCTTCTGCCTGCAATCATGACAGCCAAATCGGTCTGGCGCAAAAGGCGGCAGCGCTTAGGGTTTAAGCAGCGCGCCTAAGCTTTATGCGTCTCCGGAAGCAGCGCTTAGAGGGCGGCGATCACGCCTGCGTCAGGAGTGGCCGCAAACAGCCGCTCGATCTCGGCGGCACGGCGTTCCAGCGCCGCGCGCTGGTTGATGTAGCCCTTGTCGGTGATTTCGTTGGCGTCGATCGAGGGCGCATCGGGAAGCAGGATCGCGCGCGCGACTTTGGTCGAGAGGCCGGTCTGCCCGGCGTTCCATTTTTTGAGCGCTTGCCAGACGTGATCCATCACTTTCGGGTGCTTCGAAAGCTCCGCGAGCGGGGTTGAAGGCTCGGCGCCTGCGACTTTCGCAGCGCCCGCCGCATTGAGCCAGGCGAGTACGCCGATGTGTTCGCGGCCTTCGCCGCAGATCACCATGTCCTGCACGGCGGGCGAGCAGGCCGCGATCAGCGCCACGCGTAAAGTCCCGACCTGCACCCAGGTGCCGCTGGTCAGCTTGAAATCCTCCGCCAGGCGCCCGTCGAAGATCAGTCCCTTGCCGGGATCCGACGGATCGGCGAAGCGCACGGCGTCTCCGGATTTGTAGAAGCCTTCTTCGTCGAAATTCGCTCTCGTCTGGTCTTCGCGTTTCCAGTAGCCGCGGCGCGTGACGTTCGGTCCGCGCACGCGGATCTCGAGCTTGTTGCCGGAAGGAACGAGCTTCGTCTCGACGCCGAGACACGGCACGCCGATCACGCCCGGGCCGTCGGCGTAGAAGTGCTGCATCAGCGACAGCGGCGAGGTTTCGGTCGTGCCCCAGGCGGTGGTCATCGGTACGCGCGAGCCGGTCGCCTTGATTGCGAGGTTTTCGAGCCGCTCCCAGAGATCTTTCGGCAAAGATGCGCCGGCGTAGAAAATCATCTGGAGCTTTGAAAAGAATTTCTTCGCAAGCTGCTCGTCGCGCTCAAGATGCGGCAGGATCGCGGAGTAGCCGGCGGGCACGTTGAAATAGGTCGTCGGCGAAACCTCGGTGATGTTCTTTACCGTGATTTCGGCAAGACCCGGCGCAGGCTTGCCGCCGTCGACATACATGGTGCCCGCGAGACGCTGCGCGAGATTGAAACAGAAGCTGCCGCCGAAGGTGTGATTCCACGGCAGCCAGTCGCAGAGCACGAGCGGGCTTTCCTCGAGATAGGGCCACGCGCCGACGATCATCTCCTGATTGGCGGTCAGCATGCCGTGCGTCGAGACGACGCCCTTCGGCAGGTTGGTCGAGCCGGAAGTGAAAAGGAATTTCGCGATCGTGTCGGCGGTGATCGATTTCACGGCCTGTTCGAGCGCGGCACCGGGTTTCGTTCGCGCGAGGTCCTCGAATAGCGTCACGCCCGGAAGATTTGCGGAATTGCTGCTCGCAACGATTTCGGCATTCGCTCCTGCAATCGCGAGCGCCTTGGCGAAGGGTCCCGTGTCGGCGGCGTAGACGAGGCCGGGGTTCAGGAGTTCGGTGATGTATCTGATCTTCGCGAGATCGGAGCTTTGCAGCGAATAGGCGACGGAAATGGGCGCGACCGGAATGCCTGCATGTTGGCAGGCGAGCGTCATGAGGCCGTGATCGATCGCGTTGCCGGAAAGAATGACGACAGGACGCTCCGCGGAAAGGCCACGCTCGAGAAGTGCGGCTGCCACCGCATCCACGATCTTCCGCGCCTGTTCGTAGGTGAGTTTGCGCCAGCCTTCGCCCGCGCGTTCGGCGAGATACAGCTGCGACGGCGCTTTCTCGACCGCGCGGCGGAAAAGGGCTGCCAGTGAAGGATCGAAGGCAGGAAGCTTGGCGCGCGAACGCAGGATGATCGAGCCGTCCGGGCGATCCGTGCGGTCGACGGCGACGGGCGCGAAGTTCACCGCGCGGAACGGCGGCTTGGCGTTCTGCATGTTCACGGCGTTTCCCCGGGAGTTCTTTGTATTTTTTCCAAGTATCAAGCAAGATAATTCATGCGTCAAACATTGCGGCAAGAAGTGTCGGAAATATAATTCCGAACCATTCAGGTAAGAATTGCAGCATGGAAAATCTGGTCACCGCCGCCGTGCTCGTCATCGGCGACGAACTTCTCTCCGGACGCACCAAGGATACGAACGTCGGCCACATCGCGGAAACGATGACGAGCATCGGCGTCGATCTGCGCGAGGTGCGTTTTGTTCCTGACGTCGAAGAGGAAATCGTCGCGGCGCTGAACGCGCTGCGCGCGCGCTATACTTATGTGTTCACGACCGGCGGCATCGGGCCGACGCATGACGACATCACGGCGGATGCCGTTGCGAAAGCGTTCGGTGTCGGGATCGGTCACGATCCGCGTGCGGTCGCGCTCCTGAAGGAACGCTTCACCGATGGCGAATTGAACGAAGCGCGGATGCGCATGGCGCGCATTCCGGATGGCGCCGAGCTTGTCGTCAATCCGGTCTCGAAGGCGCCGGGCTTCTGGATCGGCAACGTGATCACGATGGCGGGCGTGCCCGCGATCATGCGCGCGATGCTCGACCACGTGGTGCCGCAGCTCAAGACCGGCACCAAGGTGCTGTCCGAGACCATCGACGCCGGATTGAAGGAGGGCGATGTCGCAAGCGACCTGCGCGAGATCGCGAAGCACCATCCCGACACCACCATCGGCTCATATCCTTATATGAACGAGAAGGGCTTCGCGACGCGCATCGTCGTGCGCTCGCGCGATGCTTCAAAGCTCGCTGCGGCGAAGGCCGAGGTCGAAGCGATGGCGGAACGCGTTCGTGCAGCGTTGCAAACGAGGAAGGCGGCGCAGCCCGCGCCTTAATTTTTCCGCCAATGCTCCAATAGCTTTCGTTCATTCGTGGAAAGAGGAGCAAGCTCATGGCCCGCCACTCACGACGCGACATCCTAATCGGAAGCGGGCTTGCGCTTGCAGGTCTCGCGCTGCCGAGCAATCTCGTTCTCGCGCAAGGCGCGGAGCTTCCGCCGACGCCGGAATGCCGCGATGCGCATGACGTGACGCCGCGCCAGACCGAGGGGCCTTACTACACGCCGAACGTGCCGGAGCGCGCGAACCTGCGCGAGCCCGGCATGAAGGGTACGTCCGTAGCACTCGGCGGCCTCGTGCTCACGCGCTCGTGCAAGCCGGTCGCGAACGCAATTGTCGATCTGTGGCACGCGGACGACGCCGGGGCCTATGACAATGCAGGCTTCCGGCTGCGCGGTTTCGTGAAGACCGATGCGGAGGGCCGCTATGCGTTCCAGACCATCGTTCCCGGGCACTATCCGGGCCGCACGCGCCACTATCACGTGAAGGTGCAGGCGCCGCGCGCACCGCTCCTGACCACGCAGCTCTACTTTCCGGACGAGCCGGGCAACGCGCGCGACTTCCTCTACCGCAAGGAGCTGTTGCTGCGCAGCGCGAAAGTTGCGGACGGCATGGCGGCGCGGTTCGATTTCGTCGTGGACATCCGCTAATGGACTTGCGCTAATCTTCTCTGGGGAGACGGGGCGCAGGAAATGATCGAGACTTCGGGCGGGCCGGACAAACCGTTTCCGGTTTCATGGGACCAGTTTCATCGTGACGCGCGGGCGCTGGCCTGGCGGCTGCATGCGACGGGGCCGTTCGAGGCCATCGTCTGCATCACGCGCGGCGGGCTGGTGCCGGCCGCGATCGTTTCGCGCGAACTCGACCTGCGCATCATCGAGACGATTTCGATCGTCACCTATCGCGACTACAAGACCCAGGCCGAGCCGCAGGTGGTCAAATCGGTCGAGGGCAGGCTGCTCGCAACGCAGGGCGAGGGGATTCTCGTCATCGACGATCTCGTCGATACCGGCACCACGGCGCGGATCGTTCGCGGGCTGCTGCCGAAAGCGCATTTCGCGGCCGTCTACGCGAAGCCGCTCGGGCGGCCGCTGGTCGATACTTTCGTGACCGAAGTATCGCAGGACACCTGGATCTATTTCCCCTGGGACACCCAGCTTTCCTACGCGCCGCCGATCAGGGGGAAGGAATAATCATTGTCGTCCCCGCCTAAGCGGGGACGACAGGATTAAATCTTCGCGACCCGCAGCCGCAGTGCATTCCCGATCACGCTGACCGAAGAGAGCGCCATCGCCGCCGCGCCGATGATCGGCGAAAGCAGGATGCCGAACACCGGATAGAGCACGCCGGCTGCAACCGGTACGCCCGCGGTGTTGTAGAGAAACGCGAAGAAAAGATTCTGCCGGATGTTCTTCATCGTCGCTTGCGAGAGATGCCGAGCGCGGACGATGCCCACGAGGTCGCCCTTCAAGAGCGTGATGCCCGCGCTTTCCATCGCGACGTCGGTGCCGGTGCCCATCGCGATGCCGACGTCGGCGGCGGCAAGTGCGGGCGCATCGTTCACGCCGTCGCCGGCCATTGCGACCACGCGGCCCTCGCCGCGCAGTTTTTCTACGATCTTCGCTTTCTGATCCGGGAGCACGTCGGCCTCGACTTCATCGATGCCGAGTTCGCCTGCGACCGCGCGGGCCGTCGTCGCGTTATCGCCGGTCAGCATGACGAGGCGGATGCCGTCCTGCTTCAGGGCTTCGAGCGCGCTGCGTGTCGTTTTCTTGACCGGGTCCTTGATCGCGAGCACGCCTGCGGCCTTCGCGTCGACGCCGACGAAGATGGCAGTCGCGCCGCTTTCGCGCAGACGGTCGGCTTCGGATGCGAACGCGCTGACGTCGATGCCGCGCTCTTCAAGATAAGCGGCGTTGCCGAGCGTGATGCATTTGCCTTCGACCCAGCCCAGCGCACCTTTGCCGGTCGGCGAATTGAAGTCGCGCACTTCTGCGAGCGGAAGATTGCGCTCCATCGCTTCGTTCACGATCGCCTGTGCCAGCGGATGTTCGCTTGCGCGCTCGACGCTCGCGGCAAGGCGCAGCAACTCGTCCTCCCGATACGCATGCGAGAGAATCGTCGTGAGCTTCGGCTTGCCCTCGGTGAGCGTGCCGGTCTTGTCGATGACGAGCGTATCGACACGCTCGAGCCGCTCCAGTGCCGCCGCATTCTTGACGAGCACGCCCATTTGCGCACCGCGGCCGACGCCGACCATGATCGACATCGGGGTAGCGAGTCCCAGCGCGCAGGGGCAGGCGATGATGAGCACGGTGACGGCGGCGACGAGGCCATAGCCGTAACGCGGCTCGGGCCCGAAAATCGCCCATGCCGCGAAAGCGAGCACGGCCGCGAGGATCACGAGCGGCACGAACCAGCCCGACACGCGATCCGCGAGGCGTTGAATCGGCGCCGCCGAACGCTGCGCCTGCGCCACCATCTGCACGATCTGCGAGAGCATGGTGTCGCGGCCGACTTTCGTGGCCTTCATGATGAGTGCGCCGCTTGCGTTCACGGTGCCCGCGATCAGCCTGGCGTCCTTTTCTTTCGTGACCGGCATCGACTCGCCCGTCACCATCGACTCGTCCACCGACGAGCGGCCTTCGATCACGACGCCGTCGACCGGAATTTTCTCGCCGGGACGGACGCGCAATCTGTCGTCCACGGCGATCGCATCGACCGCTACGTCTTCCTCGCTGCCGTCATCGTTGATTTTGCGAGCCTGCTTCGGAGCGAGGCCCAGCAGCGCCTTGATTGCACCGGAGGTCTGCTCGCGTGCGCGAAGCTCCAGCACCTGCCCGAGCAGGACGAGCGCCGTGATCACCGCCGCCGCTTCGAAGTAAAGCGCCACGTTGCCTTGATGATCCCGGAACGCTTCCGGGAAGATCGAGGGCACAAAGAGTGCGACCGCGCTGTAGACCCACGCGACGCCGGTGCCCATCGCGATCAGCGTGAACATGTTGAGGTTGCCGGTGCGCACGCTCGTCCAGCCGCGCTCGAAGAGGGGCCAGCCTGCCCACAGTACGACGGGCGTCGCTAACAGGAACTGCAGCGGGCCGGAATATTCCGCAGGCACGAACCGGATGCCGGTGAGATGCGGAATCATCTCCAGGAAGAAGATGGGGACGGTGAGCGCGAGCGCAATCCAGAAGCGGCGCGTCATGTCGATCAGTTCTGGATTCGGCGCGTCGTCGAGCGATACGAGTTCGGGCTCCAGCCCCATACCGCAGATCGGGCAAGAGCCGGGGCCGACCTGACGGACTTCGGGATGCATCGGGCAGGTGTAGATGGTGCCCGCGGGCACATCTTCTGTTTGCGGCTGACCGGCGAGATATTTCTCCGGGCTGGCTATGAACTTCTCACGGCACTTCGGATTGCAGAAATAATACGTGTGCCCGCGATGCTCGTGGCGATGCTTCGCCGTGTGCGGATCAACCATCATGCCGCAGACGGGGTCTTTCACTTTGTGGCTCTGCGTATCGTGCGCCGTGTGATTGCCGCCGCAGCAGCTTTTCTGCGCGCCGTGCTGATGCGAATGATCGTGTGTGGGATCGGTCATGGCTGACTCTTGCGCTATATACCCTAGGGGGGTATATAAGCCCCATGCGAGACGAAGCCAAGGCCGAAACGCTCAAACGCCTCAACAGAATTGCGGGGCAGGTGCGCGGACTTGCAGGGATGGTCGAGGACGACCGCTACTGCATCGATATTCTCACGCAGCTTTCGGCGGTGCGTGCGGCGTTGCGCAGGGTCGAGGACGAAATCTTGCGCGATCACGTCGGCAACTGCGTCGAAGGCGCGATCAAGAGCGGCAACAAAACCGATCAGCGCAAGAAGATTGCGGAACTGATGGAAGTCTTTGCGCGCGCGGAGCGGTAGGGGAGTTCGCACGGCAATCACGAGAACGTGACCGCCAGCAGGATTGCCACAGGCAATCGTTGCGCGAAAGTTGTGCATGACTAATTCAGCTGAGCGCGCGGCCTACTCCGGCTATCTGCGGTTCGCAGGCGCCGTGATCGTCATCGCCGCGCTGTTCCTTCTGCTTTCGAGAATCGACCTCCTGCCGGACGGCATCTCGTTCGGCGACAACATCGGCTATGGCCTCGTATTCCTGATCGGGCTGCTGGCGTCGGTTTCGACCTGCATCGCGGTGACGGGCGGCCTGTTCATGTCGCTCGCCTCGAAATACGACGAGCAGGCTTCGCATCTTGCTCCGTCGGTGCGCTTCGTCACCTATCTTTCCTTCAACGCCGGCAGAATCATCTCCTATACGGCGTTCGGAGCACTCATCGGGCTGCTGGGGTCCGCGCTGACGCTTTCTACTGCCGCTTACGGCATCGTTACCATCGCGGTGAGTCTGTTGATGCTGGTGCTCGGCATTCAGATGCTGGACCTGACGCCCGGCATCAAGAGCCTGCGTTTGCAGATGCCGCCCGCCTTCAAGCGCTGGAACAAGACGCTTGTCGAGCGCAGATCGCGCGCTGCAGCCTTTGTGTTGGGAGCGCTGACATTCTTCCTGCCGTGCGGGTTCACGCAGGCGCTTCAGCTTTACGTTTTGGCGAAGGCCGACCCGGTGGCGGGCGCGCTCACCATGTTCGTGTTTTCGCTCGGTACGCTTCCGGTTTTAATGGGACTGTCGTTCGCGACGAGCACCAACGCCGGAAATTTCAAGCGCTATTTCTTCCGCTTCGCGGGTGCGGCGGTCATTGTGCTCAGCTTGTCCAGCATTCATCAGGGAATGTCGCAGGTGTGGCCGCCGCCCGCCGCCACGCAGCAAGTGGCGCTGGAGCAATCCAAGCTCGGCGAGGTTGTGATCGAGAACGGCACGCAGATCGCAACCATGAAGATCGTTGGCCTCGAATATATCCCCAACCGCTTCGCGGTGATCGAAGGCATGCCGGTCGAATGGCGGATCGACGCGACCAAAGCCGAAGGCTGCGGACGGGTGATCGTCGTACCGAAGCTGCGTATTTCGCGCCTCTTGTCCGCAAGCGGGCCGACGGTACTTCAGTTCACGCCGGGCGAGACCGGGGAAATTTCGTTCAATTGCGGAATGCGTATGATGACGCCGGACTCGAAGTTCATCGTCACGAAGCGCGTGGGGTGAGCCACGGCTTCGCGCGGACGGCTGTTGTTGCCGCCCCGGCCAAGCGAACTTCGGGCCTCGCCCGCTGCCCGAGGCCGCTTTCGCGAGGACGGCTGGAATCCAGATTGCGGTTTTCTTAGCCGTACCGCACTCGCGCCAGTGCCGCACCCTTTGAAAGGGCCGCGAGTTTCGCAAATGCAATCTCGCGTTTCATGGGAGCCATGCCGCAATTCGTGCCCGGAAAGATGCGGTCCTTCGGCACATAGCGCATGGCCTGTTCGATGACGGCGCAGACTTCTTCCGGCATCTCGATCTGATCGCTTGCCACGTCGATCGCGCCGATCAGGATGTCTTTTCCTTCAAGAAGACCGATGAGTTCGACCGGCACCTTGGAGTTGCGCGCCTCCAGCGAGACCTGCTGGATCTTGCTCTTTGCGAGCGCCGGGAAGATGTCCTGATACTGCCGCCACTCTTCGCCGAGCGTCTGCTTCCATGCGACGTTCGCCTCGATGCCGTAGCCGTAGCAGATGTGGACGGCGGTGGTGCAGTTGAGGCCTGCGGCTGCCACGTGCAGCGCGTCGATGCCCCACGTCGTCACTTCGTCCATGTAGACGTTGAAGGCGGGTTCGTCGAACTGGATCACGTCGACGCCGTCGGCTTCGAGCGCGCGGGCTTCCTGATTCAGGAGTTTCGCGAAGGCCATCGCCATCTTCACGCGGTCGCCGTAATGGCGATCCGCGATGGTGTCGATGATCGTCATCGGGCCGGGCAGCGTGAATTTCAGCTTGCGCTTGGTATGCGCGCGCGCGATCCGCGCTTCGAATTCGTGCACGCGGCCTTTCAGCTTCAGTTCGCCGACGACTTGCGGAACCATCGCTTTGTAGCGGTCGGCGCGGATGCCCATTTCGACCTTGTTCGCGAAGTCGATGCCTTCCACTTTTTCCAGAAAGCCGTGGACGAAGTGCTGGCGCGACTGCTCGCCTTCGGTGACGATGTCGATGCCGGCGTCTTCCTGTTCTTTCAGCACTAGCACGGTCGCGTCGCGCTTGGCCTCCATGAGCGCGGCCCCGGACTGTTTCCACGGCGCCCAGAGTTTGTTCGGCTCGGCGAGCCAGGCAGGCTTGGGCAGACTTCCGGCGATGGTCGTTTCGAAAAGCATTTGGCGTTTCCTTGGGTGTTCGTTTGCTCGCGGCTTCTTTTGCGCCGCTTCTTGTTTAGTTCTCGGGCAGCGGAATGAATTCGGTCTCGTCCGGCACCTGCTTGAAGCGGCCGGTCTTCCAGTCTTCTTTCGCCTGCTCGATGCGCTCCTTGCTGGAGTGGACGAAATTCCACCAGAGATAGCGCGGGCCTTCGAGCGCAGCGCCGCCGAGAAACATCAGGCGCGATTTCCTGACCGCGCGGACGGTGATGCGGTCGCCGGGACGGAAGATGAGGAGCCGCGGCGCCGCGAAGCGGTCGCCGGAAATTTCCACTTCGCCTTCGGCGACATAGATCGCGCGTTCTTCATAATCGGGATCGAGCGGCGCGGCTGCTCCCTCGTCGAGCACGACCTCGCCGTAGAACCAGTCCGAATACATGCCGACAGGCGCTTTCTTGCCGAACATTTGGCCTGCGACCACGCGCGCGCGGAACGCGCCGTCCTCGATGATTGGCAGGCTCTCTGCGGTGAAGTTCTGAAACGTCGGCGCGACCTCTTCGTGGGATTTCGGCAGCGCGATCCAGCTCTGGATGCCGCTCATTTTCATGCCGCCGTTGCGCGCGTCGCCCGGCGTGCGCTCGGAGTGCGCAATGCCGCTGCCCGCGGTCATGAGGTTTATGGCGCCCGGCGTGATCTCGAGCGCGTTGCCCTCGCTGTCGCGATGCATGATGCGGCCGTCAAAGAGATAGGTGACGGTGGCAAGCCCGATATGCGGGTGCGGACGCACATCCATGCCGGCGCCTGCGATGAACTGCACCGGACCGAACTGGTCGAAGAAGATGAAGGGGCCGACCATCTGGCGCTTGCCGTGCGGCAGCGCGCGGTGCACCTCGAAATCGCCGAGGTCGCGTGCGCGGGGAATGATGACGAGTTCGAGCGCGTCGCAGGAGCGCTTGTCGCCGAGGATCGGGTCTTCCGAAGGATTCCAGCTCATGCCTCGGATATTAGGCGATTTTTCCGTGCGCGCGAGCGGCATATCTGCCCACTTTGGTTGCAAGTGGGCAGTGGGCGCGACTATGTTCCCGGCCGCTGCCGGCGTGGCGGAATGGTAGACGCAAGGGACTTAAAATCCCTCGGTGGGAAACCACTGTCCCGGTTCGAGTCCGGGCGCCGGCACCAGCTAACTTGTGCTCAAATTTGAAATGCTCGCGTGAGCGACGCGTGTGCGAGACTCGGTGCGTAGCGCTCTCCGCATTCTCGATTTTCAGAAGCACGACATGCCGACGACGGTTCGCGAATCGGTTCGGCCGATTCGCGCCTCATCGATTCGACGAGTTCGGCTAGCGAGTCTCGCGGAACTCTTCAAGAAAACGAATCTCATTGCGTGTCATGCGACTCGGATATTCTCCTCGCAATTGAGGAGGCTTCCCCATGCATTCGGATGACCGGATCGCGGTAACCGCGCTGATGGAAGCCAAGACCTTTGAGTTGCGCGACACCGCCGCCAAGGCGCAGGCCGAGGCGCTTGCCGCCGGCAGGCAGCGCGAGGCCGTTTCGTGGGCCGCGCGGCTCAGGAGCATGGATCAACGGATCGAGAAATGCGGCTTGCAGCGCCGCGAGATTCCGCAGGAAGTGCTCGATCGCGCACGCGACGTGATCTACCGGTCGGCTTCGCAAGGCACCTGACGGCGACTCGTGCCGCGAAGAAGTTGCGTCCCGGTTCGGCTCCGGGCGCAGGCATCATTATCTAACTACAGATTGTGCTGGTATCGCCATCGCGATCAGTCTGTAAATTGTGCCGGACTCTTCGGTCTGCGATCCACCGAAAATGAAAACACATCCGGCCGCGAATAGTGTCCCGCGACATCGAGCGAGCGGCGGGAGCGGCGTGCGGCTTCGGCATCGATCTCGGCGTAAAGGATTCCCTTTTCGCGATTGAGCGGACCTGCGGCGATTGCGCCAAAGGGCTTGATCACAACGGCATCGCCGTCATTGATCCATTCGTCGTCCTTAAAGAGTTTGTCGCGGTCGGGAAAATCCTGCGGCACATCGCTGCCCTGCATCGCGGTCGAGGTGCCGATCACCCAGCAGCCCGCCTCCTTCGCGATATGGCGCATGGTGGCGAGCCAGCTTTCGCCGGTATCCCAGGTCGGCGCGACATAGACATCAATGCCCTGCGCATAGAGCGCGTAGCGCGCGAGCGGCATGTAGTTTTCCCAGCAGATCAGCGAGCCGATTCTTCCCGCCGGCGTATCGACGACTTTCAGTCCCGATGCATCGCCCATGCCCCAGACCATTCGTTCGGGATTGGTCGGCATCAGCTTGCGGTGACGATTCAGAATCGTTCCATCCGGCCCGACGATGACGACCGTATTGTAGAGCGTGGTGCCGCTCACCTCCACGTCGATTTCGTTGATCCCGACGACAAGGGTGACTTGATGTTTGTTTGCCGAATCCTGAATGGGCTTGAGATCACCTCGTGCAAGGCTGACCGCGTTCTGCCGGAGCCTTGCATGCAATTCGTTGGATAGCGCCATGTCGCCGCCGGGCTTCAGCCGCCAGATCCAGGTCGGATAACCGGGCACATAAGCTTCAGGAAAGACGAGAAGGCTTGCGCCCTCGCGGACGGCTTCCTCGATCAGTTCTATCATACGGGCGACGGTCGCTTCCCGATTGAGCAGCACGGGCGGCTTCTGAATCACTGCGACTTTCATGGCGCGCTCCTTTGGTGGGGGTGCGAGTTGAACCGAACTCCTGTTCGCATACAAGTTTGCGTGTTTTGCTGCCGAAACGCGGATACAGCAAAATACAAGGCGATTCTTGTTAGGTGCAGCAGGACGCGTAGCTCATTTCGCGCGCTGCAATAATGCCATAACCCAGCGCAAAAACATCGGCACCCGCATCGCGATGTTCACGACAATGATGAACGCGCAGACGAAGAAGCCGAGGAACTCGGATAGCGGAAAGGTTGCCTTGAAATAGAAGAAATTGATTGAGTGCAGCCACCAGACGCCGCCCGCGCACATCGCGAGAAACACGAGCGCCGCCACCCCGTACATCCAGCGGCCGTCGCGCGGTTTCGTTTCGGATTGCATCAGGGACATTGTGAACGGGGATATATCGAAGCAGCAGGAAGTCGGGGCCGGCGCGATCTTTCGCGCCAGCCCCGGAAGGTTACGCCGTAACCGTCTGCCGCCGCAAACCGAAAAATTGCAGGGCCGCGAAGATATCGACGGCGAGCGCCTGCGCGATCACAAAGGCATAGCCGAGGAAGCTCGGCGAAACGTAGCCCGATACGAGCAGCGCGACCGAGCCGATCACCCACGCGACGTTTGCAATGATGATCGTCCAGACGAAGCTCTGCGAAAGCCGTTCGCGCAGCGACGCAATCCCGAGCGCCAGCGCCCAGCCGACGGAAAAAATTCCGGCATAGGTCAGCAACGACACGGGAAGGTTGAGCAGGCTGTGCAGGAAGCTTGTTCCGCCGAGCAGCAGAAGCCCGGTGGCGCCGGTGGCCGCTGCGTCGAGCTGGAGTACGCGGCGCAGGAAGAGGGAAGGGACGAACGTCATGGGAATTTCCTTTCTCTGTTGACGTGGCGTCACCCTTGCGCCGTCCGCGCCTTTGGTCGATTACCTGCAAGGTAATCGGCGCGCAGGCATTGCTGCGTCAGTCTCGCGAAACTGAAACGGGAGCCATCCGATGCATCCGCTCGACGCCGCGACGAAGCTCGAAACATCCGGCGGGAATTTCACCGGCGCGACCTCCGACGCTTACTGGAATTTCACCGGGCCGTTCGGCGGCGCGACCGCGGCGACACTGCTGAAAGCCGCAATCGATCACCCGGCGCGGCAGAACTTTCCGCTTGCAATGACGATCAACTATTGCGCGCCGGTCGCGAAGGGCGGGTTCGAGGTGATCGTTTCGGAAAAGCGCACCAATCGCTCGACGCAGCACTTCGCCGTGGAGATGAAACAGGGCGCGGAGACGATTGCAACCGCAACGCTCGTCTTCGCGGCGCGGCCGGAAGGGTTCTTTCATACTCCGGGCACGATGCCCGCGGTGAAGATGCCCGAAGAAATCGATCCGCCGAAGGCGAAAGCGCCGCTCGCCTGGATCGACCGCTTCGACATGCGCTTTGCGAGCGGCTTTCCGGTGATGCGCGGAAAGGACGACGCGCCGCTAGGCTCCGCGCGCACGGAAGTCTGGATGCGCGACGAACCGCGGCGGAAGATGGATTTCCTCTCGCTCATGAACATGAGCGACGCCTTCTTCGCGCGGCCCTTTCATGTGCTGGGGCGGTTGATTCAGGTCGGCACGGTCTCGATGACGACCTATTTCCATTGCGACGAGGCCGATCTCGTGGAAGTCGGCGACGACTATGTGCTTGGGGTCGCCGATGCGAGCATCTTTGCAAAGGGCTTCGCCGATCAGTCGGCATGGCTGTGGTCGCGCTCCGGCAAGCTGCTCGCCACCAGCCAGCAAATCCTGTATTTCCGGGATAAAGCATTCGTGCCCGGAGGAAAGAAATGAACGAAGAAACCTTCAACATCAGCCTTCGCAAATTCCTGAAAGTCGTCGGCGTCACCTCGCAACGCGAAGTGGAGCAGGCCGTGCGCGCTGCGCTCGAGAGCGGAAAGCTCAAGGGCAGCGAAACCCTGAAAGCGAAAGTGGTGCTTTCGATCGATGCCGTCGGCCTCAAGCACGAGGTCGAGGAGGAGATCAAGCTCGGCTGATTACCGCGCCACCAGCGGCGAGAAGCCAAGATGCATGCCGGCGTCGATCAGCAGCGTTTCGCCGGTGACGTTGCGCGAGGCGTCGGAGAGGAAAAACAGCGCGGAGTCCGCGACATCCTCCGCGGTGGAGGCCACCTTGAGCGGCGAGTTCGCGATCACGCGCTCGCGCAGCGAATCCCGGAACTGTTCACCGACCGTTTTGGCGAACCACGGCGTATCGATGAATCCGGGGCAGATTGCGTTGACACGAATTTTCGGCGCGAGCGCACGGGCGAGCGTGATCGTCATCGTATTGAGCGCGCCCTTGCTCGCGGCGTAAGCCACCGATGAGCCGACCCCGGTCACGCCGGCAATCGATGACGTCATCAGCACGCTCGGCCGCGGTGCGGCTTCGAGCAGCGCGCGCGTTGCGCGCAGCATCTGGAACGGGCCGACGGTGTTCACGCCGTAGAGGCGGAAGAAGTCTTCCTTTGAAAGAGCGTTCAGGTCCGCATGGTTGGCGGCGACCTTGGTAATGCCGGCATTGTTCGCGAGGCCATCGAGCTTGCCGAATTTCGCCGCCGCAGCCGCGATCTTTTTGCAGTCGGCGTCTTCGGCGACATCGCCCTGCACGACTGCGACTTCCGCCCCGGCCTTGCGGCACAGGTCGGCGGTTTCTTCCGCTTCCTTCGCGCTGTTTGCGTAGTTGACGATCACAGCCTTTGCGCCGCGCTTCGCGGCGCCGAGCGCAATCGCCGCACCAAGGCCCGTGGAGGAGCCGGTAACCAGAATGACCTTGCCGTCGAAATCGCCCGCCACTTTGCGCTCCCCGGTTTTCGTTCTTTCTTTATTAGCTAGCGCAACCGCACGGTGCCTGCCAGCGCCGGATTACCTGCGAGGTAATGGTGGCTGCGCCCGCTCTGCGGTAAGTCTGTTTCATGGCTCAAACCAAACCAGCCGGCGAAGTCCTGCGCGAGTGGCGGCAGCGCCGCCGCATGACGCAGCTCGATCTCGCACTGGAAGCCGACATTTCGGCCAAGCATCTGAGCTTTCTGGAAACCGGCCGCGCGCAGCCGAGCCGGGAGATGGTGCTCCACCTCGCGGAGCAACTGGACATGCCGCTGCGGGAGCGCAACAGCCTGCTCGTTGCCGCCGGCTTCGCGCCGGTTTTCTCCGAGCGCCCGCTTACCGATCCGTCGCTCGGGAAAGCGAAGGAGGCGGTGGAACTGGTGCTGAAAGCGCACGAGCCGTTTCCGGCGGTGGCGGTCGACCGGCACTGGAACGTCGTCTACGCGAACAAGCCGATCGGCGTGCTGATTTCCGGTGTACCGGCGCAGCTTCTGCAGCCGCCGCTGAATATCATCCGGGTCAGCCTGCATCCGGACGGGCTCGCCTCGAAGATCGTCAATTTTCATGAAGTGCGCGCGCATCTGATCGCGCGGCTGAAGCGGCAAATCGATCTGTCGGGAGATGCAAAACTCGCAGAGCTGCTCCGCGAAATCTCAGCCTATCCGAAACCGTCCCGCAGTGTGGTCCCGATCCGCGAAGGAAATGCGGACGACGTCGTCATCAAGACCATTCTCGATACGCCCGCAGGGCGGCTTTCGCTGTTCAGCACCATGACGATCTTCGGCTCGCCGGTGGATGTCACGCTCTCCGAGCTTGCCATCGAGTCGTTCTTCCCGGCAGACTCTGACACCGCCGCAATCCTCCGCAAAATTTCGGAATAACCTTTTCATGAATTCATCGGCCTCCGCTGCGCCCAAAGAAGGCGGCGTTCAACTCGCGCTGTTTGCGCTCCTGCTCGGCAACTTCGCAACCGGATTGGCCGTGCTTGCGCCCGCGGGCATGATTTCGGTGCTCGCGAAAGATTTGAATGTCACGATCCGCGAAGCCGGGTTTCTGGTCACGGCCGGCGCCGTCATGCTCTGCGTCGGCTCGCCCTTGATGGCGTGGGTCACGACTCGGATTGACCGGCGCACGCTGCTGACTTCGGTGCTGCTCATCACCGCGCTCTGTCACGGGCTTTCGGCGCTGGCGCCGGATTTCTGGACGCTGCTCGCGGCCCGTGTCGTGATGCTGGCCGCAGCCGCGGTGTATACGCCGCAGGCCGCGAACGCCGTCGCGCTTCTGGTGGAGCCGGAGCGGCGTGCAAGCTCGATTTCCATCATTTTTCTCGGCTGGTCGCTTGC
>JAGXQU010000114.1 GCA_018335895.1 Hyphomicrobiales bacterium
CCTCGGCGGAAATCGAGCCCGCCACTCCCGAAGTGACAGAAGGACGCGGCGGCCGGGACGGCAAGCAGCGAGGCCGCCGGGGCGGCCGGAACCGGAAACCTGAAAAGCGGAGTTCTGCGCCGGAACTGGCAGAAACGGTATCGAAACCCCCGAAGTCCGAGCCCAAAGCGACTCCCAAACCGAAGAATGGGGTCTCCAACGACGCTTCCCAGCTCCCTGCCTTCCTGCATCGTCCGGTGAACCGGAAGAGCGGTGAAACGGTAAGTTGATACCCCAACTACTTGCGAGCCGGTCGCAGTTTACATTCCGTTCACGATCCGAAATTACACTAAGTCCTTAGAAGGTCGCGGAATTCGCGATTTCGGGGCGCCCGTCTCTTGAGGGCGCGATAGGCGTTATGACTGCAACCGACGCTGAGTTCGAACGAACGATCGGGATCGCCGAGGCCGCCCTTGAGCGGATCAAGGCGCTGCGCCATGCCGCGACGCCGCATAATTTCGAAGTCTGGTTCACCTATGCGTCCGGCATCAATCCGTCGCTGAACCAGATCATCAACGACCTGATCGGGCGGAATGGGACGATTACCGAAGCGCAGGTCGAAGAACTTTACCTGAAGCATTTCTCCGCCGCGCATATCGGCGAACGCATCGACAAGGTCGGCACGCAAATCGCCGGTGAGATCGAGCAGGTCATGTCGATGATCGAGGCTTCGATCGGCACCGCGGACAGCTATTCGAAGTCGCTCGCAGGAGCCACCGAGGAGATTTCGAACGACCAGGACCGCGAGCAGGTTCGCGCAATCGTCGAGTCGCTGGTGAGCGCGACCCGCGAAGTCGAGAGCAAGAACCAGGTCATGCAGCAGCGCCTGAAGGATTCGCGGCAGGAAATCCGCGAACTTCAGGAAAACCTCGAAGTCGTGCGCACGGAATCGCTTACCGATCCGCTGACCACGCTTTCGAACCGCAAATTCTTCGACGATGCGATCGAACGCATGCTGAAGGGCGCAGAGACGAGCGGCGAGACGTTCTCGGTAATCCTCACCGATATCGATCACTTCAAGAAATTCAACGACACCTATGGGCACCTCACCGGCGATCAGGTGCTGCGCCTGGTTGCCGTGTCGCTCAAGCACAACGTCAAGGGTCAGGACATCGCCGCGCGCTACGGCGGCGAGGAATTCGCCGTGCTGCTGCCGGGCACCGGTCTCGCGCAGGCGCTCACGGTCGCGGACCACATCCGCCGCGCGGTGCAGAGCAAGGAACTCCTGCGCCGCTCGACCGGAGAAACGCTCGGACGCGTTACCATCTCGCTCGGCGTCGCGCAGTGGCGCAAGGGCGACGACGTTTCCTCGCTGCTCGAGCGTGCCGACAGCTGCCTCTACGCGGCGAAGGATGCCGGCCGCAACTGCGTGATTGCGGAAAACACGCTCGAGGACGGCCGGACCAAGGTAGCCTAGGCTAGCGCCGCTTCTTCTTTCTGCCGTTCTTCGTTTTGGGCTCCGGTTTCGGAGCCTTTTTGATTTTCGTGCTCGCTTTCTTGTTCGATTTCTTGGGGCTTCGCTTCGGCTTGCCTGCGGCCGCCCGTCTCGCCGCCTCAAAAGCATCGCGCGCAAAAGCGGCAAACTCGTCGGGCTCGTCATAGAGCCGCTCGGGCAGCTTCCAGTAGGAAAGCGAAATCTCGCGGCCTTTCGCCTTGTAGACGAAGGGCTCCGATTTTTCCGCGGCGAGTTTCGGGATCGTATGCTCGTCGGCCTTCAGGTACATCTCACCGTCCGCTTCGAGCGCGAACATGAGGCCATCGAGAAAAACGCCGTGACCGCCGAACATGCGGCGCACGCTTACATGCCGGAAGGTAGAGAAAAGCTCGCGGATGGCCTCGGGATCGTCGAGCGCCACGGGAAGCCCGCGTCTAGTTGACGGTTTCCGGCTTGGCCGGCGTGATCGAAACCGACTCTCCACAGCCGCAGGCCGAGGTCTCGTTCGGGTTCCTGAACACGAACTTCGCCGACATCTTGTCCACGGTGAAATCCATCGTGGTGCCGAGCAGGAACAGCACCGCCTTCGGGTCGATAAGGACGCGCACGCCCTGCGTCTCGACCACCTCGTCGCCCTTTTCGACCGTCTGGGCCAGGTCCATCGTGTAGGACATGCCGGCACAGCCGCCGTTCTTCACGCCGACGCGTACACCTGCGACCGGCTGCTCCGACCGCTCGACGAGTTCGCGGACGCGCGCTGCTGCGGCGTCTGTCACGGTCATCACTGCGGGTCTCGGGCGGGGTGCGTTCATGAGAGCGACTCTGGAAGGCCTATACTACCGAAGGATTAAGTGGGGTCACCACAGGTTGAGCGCAACCCTGGCATCCTCAGACATGCGGCTCTGGTCCCAGGGAGGATCGAATACGACCTTGACCTTGACCGGGCCCACGCCCTGGACCGAGGAAACCGCGTTCTCGACCATGCCTGGCAGTTCCACCGCGGCCGGGCAATTCGGCGAGGTCAGGGTCATATCGACCGCGACCTGCCGGTCGTCGGCAATATCGACCTTGTAGATCAGGCCGAGTTCGTAGATGTCGACCGGGATCTCGGGATCGTAAACGGTCTTCAGGGCGCCGACGATGTCGTCGGTCAGCCGCGCCAGTTCCTCCGCCGGAATGGAGGACTGGAAAGCGGGGGCGTTCGTCGCCTCGGCCGGTTTTGCTTCTTCGCTCATGCGGTCTCTTCTACACCAAAAGGCGGCGGTTATGCGAACCCGCAATAGTTCCCTATACCTAGCGTCGTCAACCATCCTTTGAAAGGGTGTGATCAGGCAATGGCTAAAAAATCAAAGAAACGTGGCGCTTTACGACTCAAGGGCGAGCGTCATTACGAACTTACGAAAATTGATGTCGCGGAAGCTCATATAAAAACTGCTGTTTGGCTTTACTTCCAGAACGCGCACCCAGTCCCAATTTACACGTTAGCGAGCGCAGCGCGCGAGATACTTACGACCATTGGTGACAAAATCGGTGTCGAAACAACGTTACATCGATTAGCCAAGAAGCGCGGCGAAAGCCTAAAATCGCTTATTGCAAAAATTCATTTGCACGCAACATTTTTCAAGCACGCCAACAGCGATACCACTGCAACACTAGACTTCTCCGAGACGGAAGTTGACCCCGTGTTGCAATTAGCATGTCACGACTTCGGACGTGTTGCGAAAGGCATGCCGATCGAGGCGCAAGTATTTGAAGCATTCATTATGTGCCTTGCCTTTGCTCGCGTTTCCGATGCCCCACTTCGAAGACAGCAGATGCTCAAATTCGCGTTCCAGCATTTTTATGGCGTCAGATCATCAACGTTAGCAGAAGCGAAAAAGATCGGACTTCGTATTCTGGAACGTGCTGCGAGCGATCCAACACTTCAGATGGAATACTCGCGTGTAGTCACACCAGAATCGATCCGCTAAGCGAACATATCCTGCGCCTTTAGAAGCGCTTCAAAGAGCGCATCGACCTCTTCCTTCGTGTTGTAGAACGCGAATGAAGCGCGGCAGGTCGCGGTACAACCGTAGCGTTTGAGCAACGGGATCGCGCAATGCGTGCCCGCGCGGACGGCGACACCCTGCCGGTCGATCACGGTGGCGACGTCATGCGGATGTGCACCATTCATCTCGAAGGACAGGATCGCGCCTTTCTCTTTCGCACGCCCGTAGATCTTCACGCTGTTGATCCGCGAGAGTTTCTCAGTCGCGTAGTCGAGCAGCATCTTCTCGTGCGCGGCGATTTCAGCCGGGTCGAAGGATTTCACATAGTCGATCGCAGCCCCCAGCCCCACGGCCGGGACGATTGCGGGCGTACCCGCCTCGAACTTGTGCGGCGGCTCGCCATAAGTAACCGTCTCTTCGGATACTTCGCGGATCATCTCGCCACCGCCCAAGAAAGGCGGCAGGCGGTCGAGCCATTCGCGCTTCGCGTAAAGCGCACCGATGCCGGACGGACCATAGAGCTTGTGACCCGTGAAGACATAGAAATCGCAATCGAGGTCCTGCATGTCCGGCGTGAGATGCACGGCGCCCTGGCTGCCGTCCACGAGCACCGGAATGCCGCGCGCATGCGCGAGCTTCACGACCTCTTTCACCGGCACGATGGTGCCGAGCGCATTCGACATCTGCGTGATCGCGACGATCTTGGTGCGCTTGGTTAAAAGCTTCTCGAATTCACCGAGCAGAAAGTTTCCGTCTTCGTCGACCGGCGCCCACTTGATGACCGCGCCCTTGCGCTCGCGGTGATAGTGCCAGGGCACGATGTTCGAGTGGTGCTCCATGATCGAGAGCACGATCTCGTCGCCCTCGCCGATCTCTGCCATGCCGAACGATGCCGCGGCGAGATTGATCGCCTCGGTCGCGTTCTTCGTGAAGATAATCTCGGACGTGGACTTCGCGTTCAGGAAGGCGCGGACCTTTTCACGAGCGCCCTCATAGGCTTCGGTCGCGGCATTCGCGAGATAATGCAGCCCGCGATGCACGTTCGCATATTCATGCTCGTAGGCATGACGCATGCGCTCCAACACCTGCACAGGCTTCTGCGCGGATGCGGCGTTATCGAGATAAACCAGCCTCTTGCCATAAACTTCCTTCGACAAAATCGGGAAGTCGGCGCGAACCCTCGCGACGTCGAAGGAAGATCTGGCGGGCGCGTTCAAGATCAGCTCCGCGCGGCGAGCCAGCCGCCCGCCAGATTCATCACCGCATCGCGGATCTTCGCGTTCTCGATGGTTTCGACCGCCTCCCCGAAGAACGACTGAATGAGCAGGCTTTCGGCTTCCTTCTTCGGAATGCCGCGGGCGCGCAGGTAGAAAAGAAGATCGTCATCCAGCGCGCCCGTGGTCGCGCCATGCGCGCACTGCACGTCGTCGGCGAAGATTTCGAGTTCCGGCTTGTTGTCCATCTCGGCGTTGTCGCCGAGCAGCAGTGCTGCCGACATCATGCGGCCGTCGGTCTTCTGCGCGTCGGGCCGCACGATGATGAGCCCCTGAAACACGCCATTGGCCTCGTCGTCGAGCACGGTCTTGTAGAGTTCGCGGCTTTCGCCGCCCGGCATCGCGTGATCGATTTCGAGCGTCGTATCCGCGTGCTGCTTGCCGCGAAGCAACGTCGCGCCGGCAATCGTCGCGCGGGCGTTCCTGCCCGCATAGGCGAAGGGTACGGTGTGACGCGAGGCGGCCCCGCCCGTGGTCAGGGCAAACGAGCGGAAGCGGCTTTCGTTGCCGATTGCGCCGATCATCATGGAAAGATGGATCGCCTTGTCGCCTTCGGCCTGCACGCGCACGACGTCGAGTTCGGCATCGTCGGCGACGGAGAGCTGCAAGACCGTATTGGTCTGATACGCGACCGTATCCGGGCCCACATGCGACTGCACAAGGGTAGCCTGCGCCTTCGCACCGACCTTCACGACTGCGCGTCCGAATACGCTCACGGGCGACGTGCCCGTGACGATGTGGCGGACGTGAATCGGTTGTGTGATCTGCGCGCCGGGCGCTACTTCGATCAGGATGCCTTCGTTCAGCGCCGCCGTGTTCAGCGCGAACACAGCGTCGTATTTGTTCGGATTGATCTTCGCAAGCAGCGTGACGAGCGAAGCATCCTTCGCCAGCGCATCGGCGAGCGTCGTGATGCTGAGCCCCTTCTCGAGGCCTTTCAGATTGGAGAGTTCAGCGACAAAAGCCCCGTTGACGAAAGTGATTTCGCGCGCGCCGATGTTGGTGAGCACGCTATTCTTCTTCGCCTCGGCGATCGCAGCACCATCCGCGCCCTTCGCCAGCGGCGGCATCTCGCGGATCAGCGCGCGCAGATCGGTGTATTTCCATTCTTCGACGCGGCGGTGCGGCAGGCCCTTCTCCGCAAACAGGCGCAACGCCTTCTCGCGCAAGCTCCGGATCGCCTCCGGGGCCGGCAGCGCCGTAAGCGCGTCCGCATAGGCCGCCTCGGCGGCAGTGCGCATCATTTTGACTTCAGCGTTCACGATGTTTCCTCACGCCGCGTTGTCGTAAGCGGCGTAACCCTTGGCTTCGAGTTCGTGCGCAAGCTCCGGCCCGCCGGTACGCACGATTTTGCCCTTAGCCATCACATGCACGACATCCGGTACGATGTGGTCCAGGAGGCGCTGGTAGTGCGTAATCACGAGGAAGCCGCGGTTCTTCGCGCGCAGGCGGTTCACGCCGTCAGCCACGATCTTCAGCGCGTCGATGTCGAGGCCGGAGTCGGTCTCGTCCAGCACGCACATCTTCGGCTCCAGCATCGCCATCTGAAGAATTTCGTTGCGCTTCTTCTCGCCGCCGGAGAACCCGACGTTTACGGGCCGCTTCAGCATGTTCTGATCGATGTTGAGTTCTTTGGCCTTCTCGCGAACGAGGCGCAGGAAATCCGGCGTAGAAAGCTCTTCGTCGCCGCGCTTCTTGCGCACCGCGTTCACGGCCGTACGCAGGAACGTCATCGAGGCGACGCCGGGAATCTCGATCGGATACTGGAACGCAAGGAACAGGCCCCTGGCCGCGCGCTCGTCGGGCTCCAGTTCCAGCAGGTCTTCGCCTTCGAGGGTTGCGGAGCCGCCGGTGACTTCGTAATCCGATTTGCCGGCGAGCACATAAGAAAGCGTCGACTTGCCGGAGCCGTTCGGCCCCATGATCGCGTGGACCTCACCCGGATTGACGGTGAGATTCAGGCCGCGAAGGATATCCTTTTCCTCGACCCGCGCCTGGAGATTTTTTACTTCGAGCAACGCCATCTTAGCCCACGCTTCCTTCCAGAGAGATTGCAATCAGTTTCTGCGCTTCCACCGCGAATTCCATCGGCAGGTGCTGCAGCACGTCCTTGACGAAGCCGTTCACCACGAGTGCCACCGCCTCTTCCCCGGAAAGACCGCGGCTCCGGCAATAGAACAGCATGTCCTCGGAGATCTTCGAGGTGGTCGCTTCGTGTTCGAACACGGCGGACGAGTTCTTGGCTTCGATATAAGGCGTCGTATGCGCGCCGCACTTGTCGCCGATCAGCAACGAGTCGCAGTTCGTGAAGTTGCGCGCGTTCGTGGCCTTGCGGTGCGCCGAAACCAGCCCGCGATAGGTGTTTTGCGAAACGCCTGCGGCGATGCCCTTCGAAATGATCCGGCTCGACGTGTTCTTGCCGAGATGGATCATCTTGGTGCCGCTGTCGACCTGCTGGTGGCCGTTCGAAATCGCGATCGAATAGAACTCGCCCTGCGAATTGTCGCCACGCAGGATGCAACTCGGGTATTTCCAGGTAATCGCAGAGCCGGTTTCGACCTGCGTCCAGGAAATCTTCGAGTTGTTGCCGCGGCAGTCGCCGCGCTTGGTGACAAAATTGTAGATGCCACCTTTGCCCTGTGCATCGCCCGGATACCAGTTCTGCACGGTCGAGTATTTGATCTCGGCACCTTCGAGGGCCACTAGTTCGACCACCGCTGCGTGCAACTGGTTCTCGTCGCGCATGGGTGCGGTGCAGCCTTCGAGATAGCTCACATAAGCGCCCTCGTCGGCGATGATGAGCGTGCGCTCGAACTGGCCGGTGTTGCGCTCGTTGATGCGGAAGTAGGTCGACAATTCCATCGGGCAGCGCACGCCCTTCGGGATGTAGACGAACGAGCCGTCCGAGAACACTGCAGAGTTCAGCGTCGCGAAGAAATTGTCGGTGACCGGCACAACCGAGCCGAGATATTTTTTCACAAGCTCCGGGTGATTTTTAATAGCTTCCGAGATTGATCCGAAGATCACGCCCGCCTTTTTCAGTTCTTCCTGGAAGGTCGTCACGACAGACACGGAATCGAATACCGCATCGACCGCCACCTTGGTGCGGCCCGCGGGATCGACGCCTGCGAGAATTTCCTGTTCGTGCAGCGAGATGCCGAGCTTCGCGTAGGTCTTCAGGAGTTCCGGGTCGACTTCAGCGAGCGACTTCGGTCCCGCGGTCGTTTTCGGAGCGGAGTAGTAATAGAGATCCTGATAGTCGATAGGGTTGACCTTCACGCGCGCCCAGTTCGGCTCGCTCATGGTCTTCCAGCGGCGGAAAGCTTCCAGACGCCATTCCAGCATCCACTCAGGCTCGCCCTTCTTGGCCGAGATGAAACGCACGGTGCTCTCGTCGAGCCCCTTCGGCGCGCGATCGGACTCGATTTTGGTCTCGAAGCCGTATTTGTATTGATCGACATCGATCGATTTAACGCGATCGACTGTCTCTTGGACTGCAGGCATTGCTTTCTCCGTGCGCTGTTCGCGCAACTTGATCCTTGTTAAGCGGCTCGCGCGCCGCGCTTGTTAAGTGACGTATAGACCTTCGACCATACGCGAAGGAACTCATCGACATCCGCGTCGGTCGTATTCCAGCCGGTGCTTACGCGCATGGCGCAGCGGCCGATTTCGGAGGAGACGCCCATCGCCTGTAGCGCCGGCGACGCCGCGGATTTGCCCGACGAACAGGCGGAACCGGCCGAGAGCGCAACCCCTTCGAGATCGAACATAATCAGCGCGACTTCCGCAGTGATGCCGGGAGCGGCGAAAAAACTCGTGTTCGGCAGCCGTGCCGCGCGCTCGCCGAAAATCACGGCGTCTTTGGCGATCGAACGAATACCTTCCTCGATCTTCGCGCGGAGCGCGCCGAGCCGCGAGCCTTCCGGCGTCAGCGTCTGCCCGGCTTCCGTCGCAGCCGCGCCGAAGCCCGCGATCGCTGCGACGCTTTCCGTGCCCTGCCGTCGCCCGC
>JAGXQU010000115.1 GCA_018335895.1 Hyphomicrobiales bacterium
TGGTTCGTGCGTTGTGCGTGGAGCCCGGCGTTCTGTTGATGGACGAGCCCTTCTCAGGTCTCGATGAAATCACCGCGCGCCGGATGCGCGCTGACTTGCTTACGATCTGGGAAGACACCCGCAAGACGATCATCTTCGTTACGCACAATGCTTACGAGGCGTGCTTTCTGGCCGACCGGATTCTTGTGATGTCAGGTGGCGCGTTCCAGAGCGAAAGACGAGTGCCGATCGCGAGGCCAAGAAGCTACGACGATCCGGAGGTGTTCAAGCTAAGCCGCGAGGTGATCAGAACGTTCGGTGACGGGATTGATATCGAACCTGTCAAATCCGCCGCTTCCGCAACCGCCACGAGTCCCCTTGATCTTGTCAAGCGGCTCGCCACTGTCCGCTAACCAAGGAGGGAATACCATGTTGTTTCGTCTTGCAATAACCGCTGCCGTCGCGCTCGCGACATGCACGGCCGCAGTCGCCCAAACCAAAGTGCGCCTCGGCGATCTGGCGCAATCTCTGAACGAGATCGCGTCGCGCGTGATCATCGATCAAGGTCTCGACAAGAAACACGGGATCGCAGTCGAGTATCGCGCATACCCGACTCTCGACGGCCTGTTCACGGCCATTCGTGGCAAGGATGTCGATGTCGGCTTCGGCGGCTGGACCGCCATTGCCCAGTTTCGGGGTAAAGGCTTTCCCGTTACGATGATTTTCCCGGTTGGCCGCGGCGTGACGGTCGACGTCATCGTCCCGACTGGTTCACCGATCAAAACGATCGCCGATCTTAAGGGCAAGAAGGTCGGCTCGTTCGCCGGCGCGGCAGGTACTGCAACGGTTCTGTTCCGCGTTGTCGCTTCGAAGTTCCACGGCTTCGATCCCGGCAAGTCCGGTGATTTGCAGTTTGCCGGACCGGGTCTGCTGCCGGCCCTGCTCGACAAGGGCGAGCTCGACGCCGCAGTCATGTTTGATCCGCTTGCCGCCAAGCTCGTTGCATCAGGGAAATATCGCTCCATCGGCAACCTCGCCGACGCCTACAAGGCGGGAACGGGCGAAGAGTTTCTCTGGATCGGCTACTCGAGCAACGACGATTTCATGAAGGCCGAACCCGAAGCGCTGACCAAGTTCACGCGGGCCTGGCTCGAAGCGATTGAGTACGTCAAGAACCATCCGGAAGTCTTCGAGAACTATGGCAAGAAGTACAATCTCGATGCAGCTGCCATCAAGCTCCTGCGCGGGCGGGTCATTGCGGACTATACGACGACCTGGAACGACGCGACCCTCAAGTCGATCCGCCGCTTCGCCGAGTTGGCAAACAGCGTGATGGGGGACGGCTATCTGGATACGGTCCCGCCGGCAGCGTTCTCCACGCGTTTCGACCCGAGGAAGTAAACAGAAGAGCCGAATACGTTAGGACTGGAGGCGGTCTGATCTGGCGCCTGCCTCGATCGACGGGGCGTCAGGAATTTTTCGGGAAGCGAAGCGAGGAATGGCCACTTTCGTCGTAGCGCATGGCGCATGGTCCGCAGGCTGGGCCTGGAGAAAAATGCACGCGCTAATGCGCGAAAAGGGGCACTCGCTTTTCACGCCAAGCTACACCGGCCTAGGCGAACGCTCTCATCTCGGGTCGCCTTCGATCGGCCTTAACAGCCATATGCAGGACATCCTGATGGTCCTCCAGTTCGAAGACCTCCGCGATATCATTCTCGTCGGCCATTCCTACGGAGGCATGGTTGCCACCGGTGTTGCCGCCCGTGCCCCGGAACGGATCTCGAAACTGGTTTACCTCGACGCTTTCGTGCCGAAACACGGGCAGAGAGTGTTCGATTTCTATCCCGCAGGGGAGGAGGAGCGGAGGCGTTCGAGCGCGATCGACGGCTGGAAGATGCCGCCGAGTCCGTTGCCGCCCGATACGCCGCCTGCGGACGCCGAATGGGTGGCGCCGCGTCGTGTGCATCAGCCGCTCGCCTCATTCCAGGAGCCGTTGATTCTGGATAACGGAGAGCCGGAAGTTCCGCGCAGCTATATCTATGCGCAGCGTCACATTCCCGGCGATCCGTTCAGGCAATTCTTCGTACGCGCAAAAAATGAAGGTTGGCAGGTGTTCGAGATGGATGCGAGCCACTCTCCGCACATTACCGCGCCGGAAGCCCTGATGGAGATTCTGGATACAATCGCACGCGGATAGCGCTTCTGTCCGTCCCGGGCGGAATGCGGGGACGGCGATAAATGTGTCTCAGCCGGTCACGGCACTCGCACGAATGTTCCGGACATTCTTTCTAAGGATGTCTGCGCTCGTCTGCGCCATCCATTTGATCCCCGTGTCGTTGGCGAAGCGAGAATGACTGTGCACCTTGATTTCCATCTGAGGCAGCTCGAACGGAAGGTCGAGAAGCCGGAACTCTTTTGTGTGATTCAATTGCAGCGCCAGATGTCTCGGGAAGAGTGCGACGAGATCGGAATGGCGCACGATGTCCGGCGCCGCCGTGAAGTGTCCCCGAACCGCAATCTGGAGTCTGGCTGTTTCGTCGGCAAGCGACTTCTCGACCTGCTGGTGAATCGAGGATGTGGTACGCGCGAAAAAGAATCGAAGTTGTGCGAAGTTCGCGCGCGTAAGCTTGGATTTCACGATCGGGTGGTTTGCGCGCGCGAGGCAGACGTACCGATCCTTCATGATTTCGATGCTCGTCAACTCCTTGTCGGAAACGCTGATCGCGCCGATGGCGAGGTCGATCTCGCCGGAGCGCATCGAGCTTGCAAGGCTCTCCGGCAGGAGCGGAACGATGTGTACGCGGACGAACGGCGAGATCCGCGAAAGCTCGCTGACCAGCTGCGGGAGTAGATGGAACTCCGCGATGTCCGACATCGCGATTCTGAATGTTCGCTCGGTAACGCGCGCATCGAATACGACACCGCTCTGGAGTGTTCGGTTCAAGAGCTCGAAGGCGAGGTCCAGCGGTTCATGCAGACGAACGGCCGCATCCGTCGGCAGCATGCGGTTCGCGACCCTTACAAACAGCGGATCGCCGAAGCGCTCCCGCAGCCGCCGCAATGCATGGCTTATGGCGGGTTGCGTCAGGCCGAGGCGCTCGCCGGCGGCAGTCAGACTGCGAAGATCCCAGATCGCGAAGAATACGCGCAGCAGGTTGAGATCGAGATCGCTATTAGTTTGGCTCATGGAACAAATTATAACTATGAATTTGACTTAGGGCAAGTTGAATCACATCGTATTGCGACGATCGGGCGGGAATGCAGCGGGTCTGTCATCGCAAGTACCGAGTGCAACAGCCCCGAAGTTTCGCTCAAGGCGAGTGAAAATACGGAGAGCTCTGAATGAGAGAAATGTTTCTGCTCTCTCTCGCGACCCGCAGCGATCGCCCGGCAGCGCGCGGAAATTTACGAGTTTCAACAGAAGTCGCCTCGATGCTGCGGCATCGCATTGGCGAAAGGTTCAAGGAGCAGGTGGGATGAATAAAGCTGTTGTTCAGAAGAAGGCCAGTTCGCAGAGCGCGACCGCCTCAGACTTTGATTACAAGAGCGCGGTGCGTTCCATCCTTCCTCGGATCGCAGCTTCAACGCATGAAAGCGACAAGCTGCGCCGGCTCAGCGATGACGCCGCCAACGCCCTTCGCGAGTCGGGGCTTGCCCGCACGATAACGCCGAAGCAATTCGGCGGTTACGAGCTATCTCCGAGCGTGCACATTCGGGCCTGCGCCGACCTCGGGAACGTATGCTCTGCGGCGAGTTGGGTGCTGATGGTCTGCGTGGCTCACGACTACATCATCGGACGCTTTCCCGAGGAATGTCAGAGAGAAGTTTATGAGGGGGACGCCGATAATCTCGTTGCGGGTTCCCTCGCGCCTGCCGGCGTGATCGAGCCGGTGGAGGGAGGCTGGCGGCTAACGGGACGTTGGCTGTTCGGAAGTGGTTGCGACCATTCCCCGTGGTTCATTTTCGGTACGCGGCTCGCAAATCCGAAGCCGGAAGACGAATACACAAACTATCACGTCATGGTCCCGCGGGCCGACGTTGTTATTGAGGACACCTGGCACACATTGGGTATGCGCGGGAGCGGTTCGAAGGACCTTGTCGTGACAAACGTGTTCGTGCCCAGCCATCGTGCGATGCCGACATACCCGACTTTCCTCGGTCTCAGCCCTCATGCGAAGGCGCCGACCTATCGCTTGTCGGTATATTCGGGATTGCCGGCTATGCTTTCGGGATCCGTGCTCGGTATGGCAGAAGCTGGCCTGAAAGCCTTCCTGGAGGCGACAGCCGTTCGCTTTACGCCGCATGGTGTTGCCAAGGCGAAAAACCCGATCATGCAAAAGCGGGTCGCGGAATCTGCTGCGGAGATCGCTTCCGCGCGGCGGCTGCTCGAAGATATGTGCGACCGTTTCGACGCCCTGATGGCGATCGATCAGGCCCCGATGTCGGCACAAGAGCGCATTCAGATGCGTTGGGACTCCGCCTACATCGTGGAGCTTTGCCGCCGCGCCATCGAACGTCTCTACGCTGTCTCCGGGGCGCACGGCCTTTATGAGGGCAATCCGGTCTATCGCGCCTATCGCGACATCATGACGGCCTGCCATCACGCCGTGATCGATTTCGACACGGTGTCCGGTTTGAAGGGCCAGTTCGAACTGACTGGCGATCTTGGCGAGAATCCGCGCGGGGCGCCGCTCGCGTGACGCTTTGGGCTCGACCGCCGGCTATCGGAGAACCTCTGTTCGTCGAGCGCGTAGCGCTGCAACCGCAGGGTTCGAGCCAATACTCGTGATACCCACCACAATGGAGTAGTCGGACGTGATCACAGGCAAGCCGATTTCGAGCGACATGTTCAAGCAGAGCATGCGCTTTCTGGCTGGGGGCGTGTGCATCCTGGCAACGAACAATGATGGCGACTGGAACGGACTTACCATTACCGCCGTTTGCTCGTTGACGATCGATCCGCCTTCACTGGTCGCTTGCGTAAACCGCAACACCGGCACGCACGGCATTATGTGCAGAACGAAACGCGTCAGCATCAACGTTCTGTCCTACGATCAGACCGATATCGCAGAGCTTTTCTCGTCCTCTGCCGTGAGAGGCCCGCAGAGATTCGACAAGGACAAGTGGACCGAAATGGCAAGCGGTGTTCCGGTCCTTCTCGGCGCGCTTGCCGTCATGGATTGTGAGGTTGTTCAGCAGACTTCGGTCGGACAGCACTCGGTATTTTTCTGCGAAGTGAAGAACGTTGTGCTGCAGCCGGATAGGGGAGCGCTGGTACATTTCAATCAGAAGTTCTTTCCGGTTCAGTCGGTATGTTAATTGTCGCGCACGCTGAGTGCGAAGACCGCCGGTAGCGTTGAATAAAGATGAAAGAGCGACACGGCAGCACGGGGCCGCTTGCAGGATTGAGGGTCGTCGACCTGACATCGGTCGTCATGGGTCCTGTTACGACGCAGATTCTCGCTGACTACGGTGCCGATGTCGTGAAGGTGGAGCCGCTCGAAGGTGACGTGATGCGGCTCGCGGCGCCAATGCGGAACCCTTCAATGGGCGCCATGTTTTTACACGCGAACAGAAACAAGCGCAGCCTCGCCCTCGACATCAAGAAGCCAAAGGGTAGGCAGGCGCTGCTGAAACTCTGCGCCGAAGCCGACGTCTTCATTCATAATATTAGAGGCGAGGCGATGCGACGCCTCGGGCTCGGATTTGACGATATACGGGCTGTGAAGCGCGATATCGTGTACGTTAATCTGGTTGGCTATTCCGAGAACGGCCCCTATGGCAGCTACCCTGCATATGACGACATAATCCAAGGTGCGGTCGCCATTCCGTCGATCTGTGCGACGGTAACCGGATCGGAACCGACTTACGTTCCGCTTACGATGGTTGACAGAATTTGTGGCATCAGTGCCGCCCATGCGGTGCTTGCAGCGATCATCTATCGCGACCGTACGGGGGAGGGACAATCCGTCGAAGTGCCTATGTTTGAAACCATGGCGCATTTTGTGCTTGGCGATCACATGGGAGGAAAAACTTTCGATCCGCCGATCGGGCCCACAGGATATTCGCGTCTGCTCTCGCGGGACCGCAAACCGTACCCTACGAAAGACGGCTACATCTGCGTCATGGTCTATTCGGATAAACAGTGGCGGTCGTTCTTTACCGCGATCGGACGCGGTCCGTGGCAGGAACGATCAGACCGCTTCGCCACGCATGCGGCTCGGGCAAAGCAATATGAAGAAGTATATCGTCTCCTGGCCGAGATCTTTCCTCTGCGAACGACTGCAGAGTGGACGGAACTCTTAAGCGCCTCGGATGTGCCGCATTCGCCGCTGCACAGCATCGATAGTCTGATCGACGATAAACATCTCGCCGCGGTAGGATTTTTTCGGCAGGTGGAGCATCCGACCGAGGGTTCGATACGTCTGTCGGATATGCCGATGCGCTGGAGTGCGTCTCAGCCGGAATTTCGTATGCATCCACCACGGATTGGCGAGCACAGCGTTGAGTTGCTTCTCAAGCTTGGATTTCGCGACGACGAGATCGCTGAACTTTGTACGGAGAAGGTCACCGTAGATGGCGCCAGCGCAGCGCCCGGCTCAAAATCGAATCGAAGATAAGGGCAGTCGATCTCCAGAAGCTGGAACTGAAAACCTTCATGCGCTCTAAGGCCCACGAACGGTAGTCGAGCTTTCCGGGATCCGGTTGATTTCAGCACGGCTACGTGAGAGGCGCCGGGATTCTATCTGTTATCGCAAGCGCTCATTTGCGCTATAGTTTTCCAGAGCCGCCCTTCAAGAAAAAGCCAAAATGGCCTTTAACGACACGTTGCAGCGCATCAAAGCTCTGACGCCTATTACCAGCATCGCTTCTCTCATCGGCACGCGGATCGATCCGGTCGCTTCGCAGGTGGTCGCTGTCGAGAAGGCGGTGTCGATGACGCTGTCCGCGGATGTGACTGCACCCTTTGACGTGCCATCAGACCTTACCGCGGCGAGCGATGGCTGGGCGGTCACCGCCGAGCAGACGCTGGATGCCAGCTATTACGCGCCGGTTGTCCTCAGTTCCCCGCCGCTTTGGGTCAATGCAGGCGAACGAATGCCGCAAAATACAGACGCGGTTCTGCCTGCCGACGCGGCGGCTCCCGCGAATGCAACGATAGAGGTCTACAATCCTGTCGCGAGCCTCGAGGGGGTTCTTCCGCCGGGCAGGCACGCCAGAAAGGGAGACCTGTTGCTGCGCGCCGGTGATCGCCTGACTGCGCTTCGTTCGGCATCCCTGCGTAGTTTGGGCATCTCAAGCGTTTCAGTTCGAGCGCCGCGCGTAAAAATCGTACCGGTATCCGCCGTCTCAAGTGCTGCCGATGTCATCTCTCCTGTCATCGCAAGAGCAGTCGCCGCATGCGGCGGCGTTCCGGAGATCGCCGGGCAGGCTTCGTATGAGTCTCTGCTGGAACATCCCGATTGCGATGCAATCGTCGTGATCGGCGGCACCGGCTCGGGAAAGAACGACACCGCGGTGCAGGCGCTCGTGCGCAAGGGCGCGCTCGATTTTCACGGATTTGGAATTGCGCCGGGGCAAACGGCGGCGTTCGGCAGGGCTGGCAATTGTCCCGTCCTGCTTCTTCCCGGTGCGCTGGATGCGGCGCTGTCCGTGTTCCTTGTCGTCGGCAGCGCTCTGATGGATCGTCTCAGCGGCCATCGTGATACAAAAAAGGGCGTGCCGGTCGCGCTCGCTAAAAAAATCGTTTCGACGATAGGCATGGAGGAAATCGTTTTTGTCCGTCGCGTGGAAGGTCGAGTAGAGCCGCTTGGGAAGGCGTCCTTTGCTTTGCAGAAGCTTTTGCTGGCAGACGGATGGATACGGATACCGGCGGATAGCGAGGGTGTGCCTGAAGGCGCTAGCGTTGAGATGAGAAAACTGCCGTGACCACCAAAAAAATTGATGCTGCGCCGTTTGAAGCGAAAGCGCTTATCGCCGCAATCCGTGCTGCCGCGCGGCAGGAGCAGTTTCTCGAAGTCCTGTCTCCAGAGCAGGCCCGGATGCGCTTCGAAAGCCGCCTCGTTCTGAAGCCGTTAGGCCATGAGAAGGTATCTCTCTCCGCATGCCTGGGTCGGGTTCTGGCTGCCGACATCGCGGCGCCGGTAGATGCACCGCCATTCGACCGTTCGAACGTTGATGGCTTCACAGTCCGCGCCGCGGACACAATTGGCGCGAGTGACGATAGTCCGCGGACCTTCGTGTTGAACCGCGAGGTCCTTGCATGCGGTGTTCCGCCCAGACTCGCGGTCGAAGCAGGAACTGCAACTGCGATCGCAACCGGCGGCATGATTCCGCGCGGCGCGGATGCGGTGGCCATGATCGAATGGACGGATCTCGTCGAGACTGAGAATGGTCCTTCGATAGAACTGAACCGTACGCTGATGCCGGGTCAGTTCGTTTCGTTTGCTGGGTCGGATATTGCCCGGGGCGAGACGTTGCTTCGGCGCGGAACGTTATTGAGTTCGCGGGAGATCGGCATGCTTGCAGCTTGCGGAATCTCCGAGACCGAAGTCGTTCGCAAGCCCGTGGTAGGTGTGCTTTCAACCGGAGACGAATTGACCGCTCCGGGAAAAAGTCTTGCCGTAGGCAAAGTGTACGATTCGAACGGAGCCATCGTCGCGGCCTCCATCGAGGAATGCGGCGGAGTTGCCGTTCAGTTGGGTGCGTTCCCTGACGATGAGGACGTGCTGCGCCGCGCGCTGCAGGATGCAATCGCGCGATGCGATCTCGTCGTGCTTTCGGGAGGCACCTCGAAAGGTGCCGGCGATTTTTCGCACCGCATCGTTTCGGAGCTGGCCACTGTACTGGTTCACGGCGTAGCGCTTAAGCCTGGAAAGCCGCTATGTCTTGCGATTGCAGCAGACAAACCGATTGTCGTTCTGCCGGGATTTCCGACATCGGCGATCTTCACCTTTCATGCATTCGTTGCGCCGGTTATCAGGGCATGGGCGGGGCTTCCGAAGGAAGCTGCCCATGTCGTCGACGCGACGATTCCGGTGCGCGTTTCCTCCGAACTGGGCCGCAAGGAATTCATGCTCGTATCGCTCAGCGAATCTTCTGAAGGAATGGTGGCCCTGCCGAGCGCAAAAGGGTCCGGCTCGGTCACGAGCTTCTCGCAGGCGGACGGTTTTATTGAAGTCGATGCGCTCGTATCTTCAGTGGAAGCGGAAAGCCGGCAGCAGGTGACGCTGATCGGAAACGGCGTGAAGCCGCCCGACCTCACGATCACGGGGAGTCATGATCTGGCGCTCGATGCCGTATTATCTGCAGTGGCAGAGCAGGGTTTCAACGTCCGGACGCTTGCAATCGGAAGTCAGGGCGGTGCAACAGCGGCTGCCCGCGGAGAATGCGATATCGCGCCCGTACATCTTATCGATCCGCGGGAAGGGCAGACCAAAAGCCAGTACAATACTCATCTGGTCAGACCCGGGTTACGGCTTGTGAAGGGCTGGCGGCGAATGCAGGGCGTTGTCTATCGCATGGGTGATGCGCGGTTTGAGGGAAAAACGGCTGCGGAGGCCGTTCGTGCCGTTTCGGCGGACGCTTCGAGCGTCATGATTAATCGTAACGCGGGGTCCGGGACGCGCGTGCTCATCGACAAGTTGCTTGCAGAAGCAGGCGTTGAGCGGCCCGCCGGTTACGCCAACCAGCCGAAGTCGCACAACGCAGTTGCCGTGGGCATCGTGCAAAAGCGCGCGGATTGGGGCGTTGCGATCGAGCCGGCCGCGAAACTTTATGGTCTTGGCTTTTTGCCGCTCGCGCCGGAAGAGTACGACTTCCTGATCGTGGAAGGCCGCAGCGGCCGCCCCGCAGTGAAAGCTTTTCTGAGCGCGTTGCAGGACAGAGCGGTTCTGGAGCGCATTCGTGCGATCGGCATGGAGCCGGCAGTTAGCGGAAACAGATAGCGATGCGTATCGTGGGACTTGCAGGCTGGAGCGGCTCCGGCAAGACGACATTGATAAAAAAGCTCATTCCCTGTCTAACGGAGCGCGGGCTTCGCGTGTCCACATTGAAACATGCGCATGCAGGCTTCGACATCGATGTCCCCGGGAAGGATTCCCACGCACATCGCTTGGCAGGGGCTACAGAAGTCCTGGTTTCTTCGCCGAGACGTTTCGCACTTGTGCATGAGCTTCGCGGAGAGGACGAGCCCGGCCTGCCGGAGCTGTTGCGCAAGCTCACGCCGGTCGATCTGGTCATCGTCGAAGGCTTCAAGCGCTACGGCCATCCCAAGCTAGAAGTTTATCGTGCCGAGGTCGGCAAGCCTTTCCTGCATACGGGCGATCCGGCGATTTTCGCTATCGCAACCGATCAGGCGGTGCCGCCGGCAGGCGTGCCAGTGCTTGATCTGAACGATGCTGAAACGATCGCCGGCGCAATGCTGCAACACGCAATGCCGCTCGACAGTCTGCTCGAGCAGATGGTGCCTGCGGAGATCGGCTGATGGCGCAACTCACCGACGATTGTTTTGCGTTCGACGGCCCTTTGATGCCGCTCGAAGCCATGGAGCGATTGATAAGCGAGCGCGTTTCGCCGGTCGACGGAACCGAGACCGTCGCAGTTGCGGAAGGGCGCGATCGCGTCATGGCCGCGGATATTGTCGCGCCTGTCGATCTCCCGCATTTCGATAATTCGGCAGTCGATGGTTACGCGGTGCGCCACGCCGATCTGGCGCCGTCCGGAGACACCGTCCTGAAAATCGCAGGTCGGGTTATGGCCGGACAAAAAGCGATTCCGAAGCTGGGCGCAGGGGAGGCGATCCGCATCTTCACCGGGGCGAGAATGCCCGATGGTGCCGATACGGTATTCATGCAGGAAGACACGCGCGAGGAAAACGGCGCCGTGATTCTGCCGGCGGGCCTGAAGCGCGGTGCCAACCGCCGCTTGCGGGGGGAGGATATTCCGGCCGGATCCGTCGCCATACCGGCGGGAAGAATACTCGATGCGCAGAACCTAACGCTGGCTTCGGCGCTCGGTATCACCGGACTGAAGGTGCGCCGGCGGATTCGTGTCGCGATATTCTCGACCGGAGACGAGATCGTGGAACCGGGATTGCGTCTCAGCGGCGCGCAGGTGTTCGACGCCAACCGTACACTTTTGCGCAACATGCTAGAGCAAACCGGATGCGAGGTTACCGATCTGGGAGTGCTGCGCGACGACCCTGCGATATTGAAGATCGCCTTGGCCGATGCGGCAAGGGATTGCGACGTGGTTCTCACTTCCGGCGGAGTTTCCACCGGAGACGCGGATTACGTCCGGAGCGCGGTGGAAGCGGCCGGATCGCTGGTGTTCTGGCGCATTGCGATCAAGCCGGGGCGCCCGGTGGCGATGGGCGTTCTTCCCGGCGCGGACGGAAACAACGCCGCCTTTATCGGCCTGCCGGGGAACCCTGTCGCAGTCTTTGTTACCTTCGCGCGTGTGGTGCGGCCGCTCCTGATGCGGCTTTCGGGAGCCACCACGCGTCCGCTTTTCTATCTGCCGGTCGTGTCGGCGTTCGACTACAGAAAAAAATCCGGCCGTAGGGAATATGTACGCGTATCGCTGAAGCCAGGTGCGAATGGCGGTTATGAAGCCTTCAAGCATCCGCAGGACGGAGCAGGGGTCATTACCTCGCTCACCGAAACCGACGGCCTCATCGAATTGCCCGACGACGTCACAAAAATCACGGCAGGCGATCAGGTCGGCTTCCTTTCCTACGCCTCGCTGGTTTCCTGACCACTGCACAATCGGGCGGCAATTTACGGAACCAGGCCACGGTACGATTGTTATCTTCCAGAACCTCAAAAAAGCGAGTTCCGGATGATAAAGACATTTGCAGCCAGTCTTCTGCTGGTGAGCGTCACAGCTTTTGCAGCAAACGCGCAAGCTCCCCAAGTCAAGGGCGACGAAACGAAGACTCAAACGAATTGTCCGCCTAGCGATAAATCCGACGCGCAGGCGCAGGAAAAGAGCGTCATTCTGCCGTCGGCAGGTGGGCACAAGGATTCGGCCGCACCGACCGTGCAGCGCGACGGCAAAACGGTGATGATTGATCCGAAGTGCGATCAGGATTCGGCAATGCCGGACAACAAGAAGAACTGATCGTCCGACGATTCAGGCTTCCGGGTGCCGTGCCGCGATTTCGTTCGCGCGCTCGGCGTCTTCCGGCGTGTTTACGTTGAAGAACGGATCGATTGGGGTATCGGCCCACTCTGCAATCGCAACACCGTAACGCGCGGTCCAGACTTCGATCTTGTGAAGATTTTCTTCCATGAGCGCGCGGCGCAGATCGCTGCGGAGCGCGACCGGCCAGAGACCGACAACGGGATGGCGCCAGTCGCCCGATTTCGCGCAGGCCAAGGGCTTGTTTTCTGCCGCCAGCGCCGCCGACAAACGGTTATTGAGTGTGCGCGGCAAAAACGGGCAGTCGCCGGGCGCGCTGAGCAGATATTCCGTATCCGGAGCGTTGCTCGCGGCCCAGTCGAGGCCCGCAAGAATTCCGGCGAGCGGGCCCGCGAAATTGGGAATGTCATCGGGCACGACCGGCAGCCCGGTAAAACCGAAGCGCTCAGGATTGCCATTCGCGTTGATGATGATGTGGGAGCATTGCGGCTTGAGCCGTTCGAGCACTCGCTCGAGAATGATCTGACCGCCGATCTTGATCATGCCCTTGTCGCCGCCGCCCATTCTGCGTGCGAGACCGCCGGCGAGCACGAGCCCGAGCGGTTTCTTATTCGTCATGCATTGCGGCCTTGCGGCGGAAACGCCCGCTTTCTTCCTGCACGTTCTCCACGTCCTGATCGAACACGATGCGTTTCTCTCCGGCGAGCGCCATGAAGCGCTTGCCGCGGGCGCGCCCGATCAGCGTGAGGTTGGCCTTGCGCGCAAGCTCCACGCCCCATGCGGTGAAGCCCGAGCGCGAAACGAGGATGGGAATGCCCATGCGCACGGTCTTGATGACCATCTCTGAGGTGAGGCGGCCTGTCGTGTAGAAAATCTTGTCGTGCGCCGGCACCTTGTTCTGGAACATCCAGCCGGCGATCTTATCGACCGCATTGTGACGGCCGACGTCTTCCATATAGACGAGCGATTTATCTTCTTTCGCCAGCACGCAGCCGTGGATCGCTCCCGCTTCCAGATAAAGCGAAGGCGTGGTGTTGATCTCGTGTGTCAGCGCATAGAGCCAGGACGTCCGCAATTCCGTATCGGGCAGCTTTACGTCTTCCAGCGCTTCCATGAGGTCGCCGAACGTGGTGCCCTGTGCGCAGCCCGAGGTCTGCGTGCGCTTGCGCATCTTCTCTTCGTAGTCGGTCTGGCGCTCGGTGCGCACTACCGCGACCGAGAGGTCGTCGTCATAATCGACGCCGGTGACCACGTCGTCCGGCATCAGCATGTTCTGGTTCAGCAGAAAGCCGAGCGCGAGGAATTCGGGATAATCGTTGATCGTCATGGCCGTCACGATCTCCTGCGAGTTCAGGTAGATCGTGAGTGCGCGCTCGACGGTGACCGATGCTTCGACGTGCGCACCGGTCTGGTCGATGCCGGAGACGCGCTCGGTCAGCCGCGGGTCGTGCGGGTTCGGCTTGATGATGTAGTGATCGCTGGACATGGCGTGACTATAGCATGGCCAGCCGCGAGAAATGCGGCAGAGCTATTCCGCCGCAACCTGCGCTGCTGACACCGGCTCGACCTTCGCGGCGCAATACTTGAACTCCGGAATTTTGCCGAACGGATCGAGCTTCGGGTTGGTGAGCAGGTTCGCCGCGGCTTCCACATAGGCAAACGGAATGAACACGACGCCATCGGGCACCGCATCATCCTGCCGCGAGTAAAGTTCGATCGAACCGCGCCGCGTGGTCACGCGAACCGGGTCGCCCGGTTCGATGCCGAGCTTCGCAATCGTGCCGCGTGAGAGCTGCGCGATGGCGGTTGGCTCGATGGCATCCAGCACCTCGGCGCGGCGCGTCATCGAGCCGGTATGCCAATGCTCCAATTGACGCCCGGTCGAGAGTACGAACGGATATTCTGCATCCGGCACTTCGTCGGGCGGTGTGAGTTTCGCCGCCACGAGCTTGGCGAAGCCGCCCGGACGAGGGAAGCCTTTGTCGAACACCACATCGCGGCCCGGCTTGTCGGGGCCATCGGTCGGATAGGTGACCGCATCCTCGCGCTCGACGCGATCCCACGAGATATTCGCGAGCGCAGGCATCATCGACGCCATCTCGGTGAAGACTTCGCTGACATGCTTGTAGTTCCAGCCGCAGCCCATGCGGTTCGCGATGTCCTGGATGATCCAGAGATCCTGCCGGACTTCGCCCGGCATCGGGATCGCAACGCGGCCCATCTGCACCTGACGGTTCGTGTTCGTAACGGTGCCGTCCTTTTCCGGCCAGCCGGAGGCGGGGAGGATTACGTCGGCATAAACCGCCGTCTCGGTGAGGAAGAGGTCCTGCACCACGAGGTGCTCAAGGTGCGCGAGCGCTTCGCGCGCGTGATTGAGATCGGGGTCCGACATCGCGGGGTTCTCGCCCTCGATATACATGCCTTTGATCTCGTTCGCGTGGACCGCATCCATGATCTCGACGACGGTTTTGCCGCGCTTGGGCGAGAGCTTCACGCCCCACTTGTCTTCATAGAGCGAGCGGATTTCCGGCGCTTCAACCGACTTGTAATCCGGGAAGAACATCGGGATCAGGCCCGCGTCGGAGGCGCCCTGCACGTTGTTCTGTCCGCGCAGCGGATGCAGGCCGGTGCCGGGACGGCCGATCTGGCCGGTGATGAGGGCCAGTGCGATCAGGCAGCGTGCGTTGTCGGTTCCGTGCGTGTGCTGCGAGACGCCCATGCCCCAGAAGATGATCGCGCTTTCGGCACGAGCATAGGCGCGGGCGACGTCGCGCAGGGTCTGCGCATCGATGCCGCAGATTGGCGCCATTTCCTCGGGCGTGAAGTCCTTGACGTTCTCCTTCCACGCCTCGAAGCCCTCGACATAAGTCTGAATGTACTGCTTGTCGTAGAGTTCCTCTTCTACGATCACATTCAGCATCGCGTTCAGCATGGCGACGTCGGTGCCGTTCTTGAACTGCATCATCTTCCAGGCGTGGCGCTTCATCGCCGTGCCGCGAGGGTCCATGATGACGAGCTTGGCACCATTCTTTGCCGCCTGCTTGAAGAAGGTCGCGGCGACCGGATGGTTCTCGGTCGGGTTCGCACCGATCAGGATAATCAGATCGGAGTTCTTTACCTCGTTGAAAGTCGCGGTCACCGCGGCCGAGCCGACTCCTTCGAGAAGCGCGGATACGGACGACGCATGGCAAAGGCGCGTGCAGTGGTCGACGTTATTCGTACCGAATCCGGTGCGCACTAACTTCTGGAAGAGATAGGCTTCTTCGTTCGAGCCCTTGGCGGAGCCGAACCCGGCAAGCGCATTCGGACCGTCGCGGTCGCGGATTTTGACAAGACCGTTGGCGGCGCGATCAAGCGCTTCTTCCCAGGTCGCTTCACGGAAATGCGTCGAGTAGTTCGAAGGATCGACGAACTCGTGCGGCACCTTCGGCACGCCATCCTTGCGGATGAGCGGCTTCAACAGGCGCTGCTTGTTGTGCACGTAGTCGAAGCCGAAGCGGCCCTTCACGCAGAGACGGTTCGCGTTCGCGGGGCCATCCTTGCCGATCACGGATACGATCTTGTCATCCTTGATCTGGTAGGTGAGCTGGCAGCCGACACCGCAATAGGGGCAGACGCTGTCCACTTCGCGGTCGATGTCGCCTTTGTATGTGTTGTTCGCATCCACGCGGGTCGCGGGCATCAGTGCGCCGGTCGGGCAGGCCTGTACGCACTCGCCGCAGGCAACGCAGGTCGAAGCGCCCATCGGATCGTCGAAATCGAACACGATCTTTTCGTGGTGGCCGCGCCCGGCCATGCCGATCACGTCGTTGACCTGCACTTCACGGCAGGCGCGAACGCAAAGATTGCACTGGATGCAGGCATCCAGATTGACCGCCATCGCCGGATGCGAGCGGTCGGAAGCGATCTTGTCATGCTCGGGGAAGCGGCCGGTCTCGATTCCCATCTTGTCGGTCCACGACCAGAACTTCGATTGCGGATCTGGCGCGGTCGCGCGCTCCGGCTGGTCGGCGGCAAGCAGTTCGAAGACCATTTTGCGCGAAGCGTCTGCGCGCTCGGACTGCGACTTCACCTTCATGCCTTCGGTCGGCGTGCGGATGCACGACGCCGCGAGCACGCGCTCGCCTTCGATCTCGACCATGCAGGCCCGGCAGTTGCCGTCCGGTCGATAGCCTGGCTCGGGCAGATAGCAGAGATGCGGGATGTCGGTGCCCTGACGTTTCGCAACCTGCCAGATCGTCTCGCCTTCGAAGGCTTCGACTTCTTTGCCGTCGAGCGTGAACTTGATCAGCTTCGGCATGCCATTCATCGCGTTCATAGGATCACCATTGCCGCAGCGGCTTTGTGAGGTCGTCGCGGAAGTATTTGAAAACGGAAGTGAGCGGGTTCGATGCGGCCTGACCGAGGCCGCAGATCGAAGCATCGCGCATGGCGTTGGAAAGCTCGGTCAAGAGCGCTTCGTTCCACGGGCCTTGGGCCATCAGCTTCGCAGCCTTTTCGGTACCGGCACGGCAAGGCGTGCACTGGCCGCAGGATTCGTCCTCGAAGAACTTCATGAGATTCAGTGCGACGGCCTTCATGTCGTCCTTGTCGGAAAGCACGACGACGGCGTGGGAGCCGATGAAGCAGCCGTATTTTTCGAGCGTGCCGAAATCAAGCGGGATGTCGTTCATCGAGGCAGGAAGAATGCCGCCCGATGCGCCGCCGGGGAGATAACCCTTGAAGGTTTCGCCGTCGATCATGCCGCCGCAATATTCGTCGATCAATTCCTGAATCGAGATGCCGGCAGGCGCGAGCTTCACGCCCGGATTTTTCACGCGGCCGGAAACCGAGAAGCTGCGGAAGCCCTTGCGCTCGCGGCGGCCCTGCGAGGTGAACCACTCGGGGCCTTTCTCGACGAGGTCGCGAATCCAAAAGAGTGTTTCGACGTTGTGCTCGAGCGTCGGACGGCCGAAGAGGCCGACCTGTGCGACATACGGCGGACGATGGCGCGGCAGTCCGCGCTTGCCTTCGATGCTCTCGATCATCGCGGATTCTTCGCCGCAGATGTAGGCGCCTGCGCCACGGCGCATGATGACCTTCGAGAACTTGGTGAGGCCCGCTTTCTCTGCCTTCGCGAGTTCTTGCTCAACGAGCAGCCGGATCTCCGGATACTCGTCGCGCAGATAGAAATAGACCTCTTTCGCCTCGACGACCCATGCGCCGATCAGCATGCCCTCGATGAAGCGGTGCGGATCCTGGCCGAGATAGAAGCGATCCTTGAACGTGCCCGGCTCGCCTTCGTCGCCGTTCACCGCCATCAGGCGTGGCGCGGGCTCGGCGCAGACCAGCGACCACTTCCGCCCGGTAGGAAATCCGGCGCCGCCGAGACCGCGAAGTCCGGCGTCGCTGACAATCGTGATTAGTTCCTGACGAGTGCGCTTCCCTGAGAGGCAGTCTTCCAGCAACTTGTAGCCGCCCTGCTTGCGATAGACGTCGAAATCGTTCGGCGTCTTGAAGGCGTGCGGATGTTCGTGCGCCTTCACGGCTGCGGAAACATTCTCGTTGGTCGCGCGGAACACCTGCGCGTGTCCGACCGCCGCGACCGGCGCCTTGTCGCATGCACCCATGCAGGGTGCTCGCACGACGCGGACATCTTTGCCCAGTTTGCCGGGGAGTTCGGCGAGCAATTTGTCCGCGCCGGCCATGCAGCAGGACAGGGAATCGCAGACCCGAACCGTGGTTGCGGGCGGCGGCGTCTCGCCTTCCTTCACGACATCGAAATGTGCGTAGAAGGTCGCGACCTCATAGACTTCGGTTTGCGCGAGTTTCATCTCCTCGGCGAGTGCCGCGAGATGGGCAGCCGAGAGATGGCCATACTTGTCCTGAATAAGGTGCAGATGTTCGATCAGGAGATCGCGCTGACGCGACTTCCCGCCAAGCAGCGCGCGCACTTCATCGAGTGCACGGATGTCGATCTGGCGGCCCTTCGGGTTTGGGCGGGGGCGTTTGCGCTTGGCTTCTGGGGCCGTATGCGGCCCGGCGATAATTGTTGTCATTCCAAAGAAATGGAAGGACTCTGCGAAACTAACAATGCCCTCAAAGGCATACGGCGATAGAAAAAATCTATGAATGCGGACCTGGGATGGGGTAGAGTGTTCTAATGCGTAGGAAATTGTCGTTTGCCGCATTGCTTGCGGCGTTCGCTGCGTTGTCGATTTCTGCCACCGTCGCGCAATTGCAGGGTCACGGCGGACCCATCAAATCCATCGCGGTATCCCCCGACGGAAGGTTCGCGATTTCCGGGAGCTTCGATACGTCGGCGATCCGCTGGTCGCTCTCGAAAAACTCCGCGGAACAGGTTCTGCGCTTTCATGAGAGCGCGGTGAACGCGGTGGTCGTCATTCCCGGTGGAAAGCTCGCAACCGGCGGCGAAGACGGGCAGGTCGCGATCTGGGATGAGGGCAAGCCCGCGCCGACGACGGTCCTGAAGGGACACACTGCACCGGTCGTGGCGCTTGCGGCGTCGCCGGATGGCAAGTGGATCGCGTCTGCGTCATGGGACCGAACCATTCGTTTGGCCCCCGTTGCCGGCGGCGAGACGAAAGTGCTTCAGGGCCATCAGGACAACGTGAATGCCGTCGCCTTTACGCCGGATGGAGCCGCGCTGGTGAGCGCGGGCTACGATCTCACGGTTCGCATCTGGCCGCTTGCGAAGCTCGAATCTCCCGTTACCGCGCAAGTGCCAAGCCCGCTGAATGCAATCGCGATTGCGCGGGACGGCGAAATTATCGTCGCCGGTGCCGATGGAAAAGTTTACTTCCTTTCGTCGTCCGGCGACATGAAGGGTTCGGTGCAGGCCGCCGAGCGCCCGATCATTTCCGTAGCGGCTTCGCCCGACGGGCGCTTTGTCGCCGCCTCCGCGATTGCCGGTTCGGTTGCGATCATCGAGCGGCAGGACCGCAAAGTTGGCCGCACACTGGTCGGACCCGGGTTGCCGGTCTGGGCTGTCGTTTTCTTGCCGGACAGCGTGACGCTCGTATCGGGCGGCAACGATCGTCTCGTGCGGCGCTGGGATGCGACGAGCGGCGAGCATCTGGGCGAAGTCGCGATGCGCGGCCCCGACAATATCCTTGCGGCCTTCGAAGGCGATCGTGGCGCCGAGGTCTACAAGGCCTGTGTCGCCTGCCACACACTGTCGCCGGATGAAGGCAATCGCGCGGGCCCTACGCTGCACGGAATCTTCGGGCGCAGGATCGCGACCTTGCCGGGCTACCAGTTTTCGGATGCGCTCAAGAAGATGAACATCGTCTGGACGCCGGAGACGGTTGCAAAACTCTTCGAGATAGGTCCGATGGCCTATACGCCCGGCACGAAAATGCCCGAGCAGAAGATAGCGTCGCCTGACGACCGCAAGGCGCTGATGGAGTTTTTGCTCAAGACGACAACGAAGAAGTAGCGCAATTACGACTTCTTCGTCTCGTCGCGCTCCCGGATATAGTCTTCGGTCGTCCGCACATGCGGTCGCGCCGGCGCTTCGTGCGGATCGAAAGACTCTTCGATCGCGACGATGCCACGGCAGTCTTCGCACATTTTCAGAAGGTCGAGCCGCTGCGCGCGGCCCTGGAACATCCAGTGCCGGCCTTCAAGTTTCGCGGTGATGCGCTCGATCGTGCTCTTGGTGCCGAACGGCTTCGAGCAGCGAATGCACTCGAACGGCTCTTCTTCCTTCATGATCCGCGCTTCCGCGGTCGCCGCACGGAAGTCGATCTGCGGATGAAGCGTGATCACTTTCTCGGGGCAGGTCGCCTTGCAGAGCCCGCACTGGACGCAGGCGTCCTCGGCGAACTTCAGCATCGGCTTTTCGGGATTGTCGGAAAGCGCGCCGGTCGGGCAGGCAGATACGCATGCGAGGCAAAGCGTGCAGCCCTCGGCGTTCACTTCAATCTTGCCGAAGGGGGCGTGATCGGGAAGCGCGATCACATCCACCGGAGCGGGAGCCACTTCCTGCAATTCGCGCAACGCCGTGCGCATGACGTCGCGCTTGCGTCCGAGCGGCATGAAGCTCGCGGTCTTGCTCTGGCTCTTCGCCTTTGCGGTTTCGTAGAGCGCCCGGCCCATCGCATCCGGGTCGTCGGTCTCGATCGTTGCGATGCGATCCTCGCCGAATCCGAGTCCCTTCAGAATGGTGTCGGCGTAGGAAATCGTACGGATGGCGCCTTCGGTTTCGTGCCTGGGGCGCGCGCGCATCAGAATCCGCGCAGATGCCGCGCCGTAGGCGAAGGCGGCTGCCAAGGTTTCGAGGCCGATCTGCGTGACTTCATTTACCTGCACAGGGATGACATTCGCAGGCAATCCTTCGCCGTGGCGGGCGAGCATCTCGATCATCTCGAGACCATGCTCGGCGTCGTGGAACAGCAGAGCCGGGTTCGCGCCTCCTGCTTCGCGATAGACCGAAAGCAGGGTGCGGATTTTTCCGATCAAGGCATCCACCGGCGGAAGTGCGTAGGCCGCAGCACCCGTCGGGCAGACGGCTGCGCAGGAGCCGCATCCGGCGCAGATGCTCGCGTCGATTGCGACATGATCGCCGTTCGGCGAAATGGCGCCAGTCGGACAGAGATTGAGACAGCGGTTGCAGCCGACGATCTTCGAGCGCGAATGCGCGCAAAGGCTTTCGGTGAAGGTGATGTAGCGCGGCTTGTCGAAGGTGCCGACGAGTTCGCCGGCCTTCATCACGGCGCGCAGGATCGCAGCCGGATCGTTCGGATCGGCGCGCAGATAGCCGTCGCGCAGGTCATGCGCGGGGAAGAGCGGCGCACCGCCCGAGACGTCCAAAATCAGGTCGCATCGGGATTTCGCACCGTCGCGGCCCGTGTCGAAGGCAAACTTGTCGCGCGAGGACGGCTTCGGCAGCGCGTAATCATCGACCGTCAGTTCGAACGCGCCGAGATGGCCTTTCGCCGAGACGATCGAACCTCTTGCGACGGGAAAATCACTGACGCGCGCAGGCGAGACCGGGCCCGGCTTGCTCAGCAGCACGGTAACGTCGAGGCGTTCCTTGAGAAGCGTCGCAGCTTCGATCGCCTTTTCGTCGCGGCCGTAAACGAGGATCACGCCTTCACTCGTCAGGGGAACCAGCGGAACTTCCGGCATCGGAACCGCGGCTGCGGCGAGCAGTGCCGCCATCTTTGGTCCGGCGGCTTTGGCTTCTTTCGACCAGCCGCCATGTTCTCGAATATTGACGAAAGAGAGCGACGCATTGCCGCCGCTCTCGGCAGCGACTTCGTTGAAGACAGGCGCCTCCTGCGTGCATGCGACGGTGATATCGCCGCCCTTCGCGGCAGCGATCGAAAAGCGCTCGATCTCTGCGCGGCACAGGTGGTTCGCACTCTCTATTGCTGCGCCCTTGCAGCCACGGCCGATTGCTGCAGCATCGAGCGGCATCGTGCGCTCGCAGCTACATATAAAGAGTGTGTGGGACTTCTCGGCCATGAACGCAACGCTTCCGGTGCTAAACCCTAGAGCAGGCGAGGTTCTCGGCTGCGCTTTCGCACGCTATAATGAGAACAATTAAAAAGTAAAACCCCCACGCCCGGAGCCTGCAGGGAACAATGACCTTCGAAGCGCGCAACAGCGCGAAAACGCCCTATAACGACAAGCTCGATCTGCCGCCTTTATTTCGCCAGGTCATGCTTCGCGAAGCGGGCGATGCGTTCTCCCACGCGCAGAAGATTGCGGCGGAAGCGGGCGCGGGCACGCTCGTTTGGGTAGGCCGCTTCGATGTCGCGGAGTTTGCCGTCGTACTCGAGCCCGACGAACCGCTCGTCTACGCGCGGCGCGCGATCTATGCATGCCTTGCTGCGCTCGCCGATGCGCTTGCGGTTCATGCGCCGCCGGAAATGCCGATGCACTACGAGTTTCCGGCCAGTCTGATGTTCAATGAAGGCCTGGTCGGCGGCGGGCAACTGGCATGGCCGGCTAACGCGGACGAGAAAGAACGCCCCGATTGGCTGGTCTTTGGTGCCATGGTCCGCACCGACATTCTGGACTACCGCGAGCCGGGTGAACGCGCTCATATCGCGAGCTTGCATGAAGAAGGCTTCGATGAAGTCGGTGGCGGCCGTCTGGCCGAAAGTTTTGCGCGTCATCTGATGCTGCATATGGACGAATGGCAGAATCGCGGTTTTGCCAAGGTCGCCGAGGCATATCTGTCGCGCGTGCGGTCGCCAGAAAAGACGGAGCGCAGCATCGACGCTGTGGGCGATCTCTTGACGCGCCGGAAGGGAAAGCTCGAAGTCGAAAAGCGCAAGCTCTTGCCTGCCATCGAGCGCGCGCTCTGGCTGGATCACAAGTCCGGGGACATCCTCTATTGAAACTGTTGCGTACCATTCGTCTCGATCCTTCGGATACGTTCGTGTTCGAGAAGCCCGCCGAGCCGGGTGAGTGGGCCGTGTCGGGCGCATTCGAATATTGGGATCGCGATCTCAACGCGCTTACAGGCAAGGAGCGCGCGGCGTTCCGCGGCGGTTTTCTGGGCGTCGGATCGATGGGCCGCTCGACGCTCGTGCAGATCGTGAATGCTGACGAGAGCGAGCGCGCGGAAGTGGTGGAAACGCTGGCCCGGCAGCTCGTCGCGCATTTCGGGGCCCCCGACGTGGACACGGCGCGCGCCGCGGCGGAAGAAGAGGTCGCCTTTGCGGAATCGCTTTGCGAGTACCCGCCGGAGATCCTCGTGGCCGTGCACCGGACAGTCGAAGACGGCACGATCCGTGAGGCATTTAGGTCGCTACAGGCCGCGCAAAGCGGCCCGAAGCGCTTTCGTGCCTTTAACTTCCACGAAGTTCACGGCGAAGAAGAGATCGAGGAGCGCGTCGATCTTGCCGGCATGATTGAAGGAAAGCGGACATGAAGGATTTCTGGCTTTCCTGCGGGCACCATCTGCTCGACCGCGACGAGGGCGGCGGGCTTATCGTCACCGACGATTTCCTCAAGGTCTATTTCGCGAGACCGGAACTCACGCCCCCGCCAGAAGCGTGTGTGGTCGAACGCGCGCTGCACGCAGCGTTGCTTGAGGACCCCCGCCGCGTGGTAGGTGCCGACGAAATCGGAGCAATGGCCGATCCGGATGCACAGGAAAACTGGGCAGTAGTGCTCGAGTTTCGCGACCATCTTCTGAAACATCCGACGCTCGAAGCGGCCTATCTCGCGCTCATTCGCGGCGGCGTCGGGCGCACACCTCCGCTTTTCCTGAATCAGCTGGTTCACGTAATCCTGAGAAATGTGCTCGACGAGTGCGAGGACCCGTTCGTGCTCCGCGCAGGCGAACTGTTCTACCGCTCGCAGCGCGTCACCACGCATGAGGGCTCCCTGCTCGTCGCGGACGAAGAGACGATCGCGGGCAACAATCCGGGGCAGGTTTCGCCGCTGGTAGGCATGCTCGGAATCGAAAAGTCCGCCGAAATCGATGTGCTCAACGATGACAACGCCGACACCTATTACGAGCGAAGCGACCGCTACGATATGGCACTCGACCTGACGGCCGGCCGCCGCGGGCATGAAGCGCTGGGCGAAGTGATCGCCCGCTGGATCCGCCATTTGCTTGCAATGGAGGCGAGTGTGGTGCCGGTCGTCGAACTCAAAGATGCCCGTTTTACCTGGTACGTGGGACTCGATACCGAGGGCACCCGGATAGGCGATATGCTCTGGAACGGGGAACAGATTGATACGGCTGTGCAGGGGCGTCTCGTCGCGCTTTACGCGCTTCGTCCCGAAGGTGCCGACGCTCCCGCAGACAAGGATGCGCCGCCCGCCTATCTGATCCTCGGCATGAACGAAGATAAGATGCTGCGGATGAAACCGCAGAATCTTCTGACAGGTCTCAACGTGAAACGTCTGGAGACGGCAACGTGAGCACACCGCTGGTTTCGATCCCGGTCGGCGTCGTTGCCGAGCGCCTCAAGGCCGAAAGCAAGTGGATCGACTTTATCTGGCGCCCGGCGAACGTGCTGGAGGGTGTTCCCGATATGCAGCCATGGACGCTGCTCGAGGGAAACAGCGACCGCGCGTTGTTCTACGCGGGTGCCGCGACAATCGAACTCTATGCCGGCGACGCCGCGCACTACCGCGAGAATCTTGCCACCGGCTTTCCGAAACTCTGGGTCATCCTGCGCCCGACCGGCATCGAGCCGCCGCTGGAACTCGTGATGGTTACGGCCAATCCGTTCGAAGGTGAGGGGCTGACCGAAAGCGCTTCGGATCTCGTCGAGCCGATACCGATGCCGGAAACGATCTGCCGGGAACTCGCTGCTTTCATCGAGCAGCATTACGTTCATGAGCCATTCTTCAAGCGCAAGCGCGACAAGGCCGATCCCGAGGCGCTCGGACGTAAGCCCGGCGGAATGGAGAAGAAGCCGTGAGCGAAGAGGAAGGCTTTCTCAATCGCTGGTCGCGCCGCAAGCAGGAAGCGGCGAAGGAGCACGCCGGGGAAAACGAGAAAGTCGAGCAACAGCCCGTTTCGCTCGATCAACCTGAGAATCCGGCGCAGCCTCCCGAAGAAGCATTCGACATTTCAAAATTGCCGCCGGTCGATTCGATCACGGCGGCTACCGACATCCGCAGTTTTCTCGCGAAGGGTGTACCCGCTGCATTGACGCAGGCAGCCCTTCGCCGCGCATGGAGCGCAGACCCCGCGATCCGCGAATACATCGGCCTCTCGGAATATTCGTGGGACTTCAACGCGCCCGGGCAGTTCGGTTTTGGAGAACTCGACCCGTCGCTCAACGTGCAGGAAATGGTCGCGGATATGTTCGGCCAGTTGAAGAAGGCTGCAGCCAGTGTCGATGAGGTGATCGGAGACGGCGACTCAGCCGCACCAAAAGCAGACTCCGCGTTAACGCAAGATGCGTTCACGAACCCCGTGGAAGTTCGTAGCGAAGAAGACGATGGGAATTTGCCCACCGCATTTTCGGGTGTGCAGTCATCCGCTGAGATTGGCGACAAAAGCGCGCAAGTAGCCGCCGCAACGCAGCAGTCCGACGAGATCGAAGACGAGATTGCTCTCCCTGCTCGCCGTCACGGTAGTGCACTGCCGAGCTAGCAGCTCTTTCCTCTTGCGTCGCACAATAAAATAGCAGCCGACTATATAGGCACAGGCTATTGCAGCTATTCCGCCCCGCGGGTTACCCTCTTTGAAACGGTTCTCAAGAAGGACCGATCAAAAGAATTCTAATTCTAGAGAGGGGACCGAATTGCGCGACCAAGGGCTGGAACAGGCCATTCGATCCGTCGGCGGAGTGAGCGAGCTCGCGCGCCGTATCGGAATCGCGCAGCCGTCCGTCTCGAATTGGAACCGCGTGCCGGCGGAGCGGGTCGCAGCCGTTGAGTCGGCGACCGGCATTTCCCGGGCAATTCTGCGCCCTGATCTTTTCGGAACGGATTTTCAGTTGAACGGGACTCTGGACGAGATCGATGTCGCGCGCGCGCAGGAATACGCGCTGCTTTCCGTGTTGCTCGCGAAGGCGCCGGATGCCGATTTGCTGAAGCGGCTTGAAAACCTCGAAGGCGACGAAAGCGAGATCGGCAAGGCCCATTCCGCGCTCGCCGATTCGGCTGCAGCGATGAATGCGCAGCAGGTGGACCGCGAATACTTCGACGTGTTCATCGGCGTCGGCCGGGGCGAGCTGCTTCCCTACGCGTCCTACTATCTCACCGGCTTCCTGCACGAGCGTCCGCTCGCGCGTCTGCGCGGCGACCTGTTTCTGCTCGGCATCGAGAAGAACGAAGACAATTCCGATCCGGAAGATCACATCGCATTTCTGTGCGAGATCATGGCCGGCATCATCAGCAAACGCTTCCCGGCGCCCGTCGGCGCCGATCGCGAGTTCTTCGAGAAGCACATCAAGCCTTGGGCGGGCCGCCTATTCGCCGATCTGGAATCGGCGGAGAGCGCAAAGTTCTATCGCAGCGTCGGCAGGCTCGGCCGCGCATTCATTGAAATTGAAACGGAAGCGTTCGCGCTGCCCTCATAAGGCGCGCGAACAAACGGACTGAAGGAGGAAACGCTATGAAACAGCAGGACAAGAAGACGGTCGGAAGGCGCGAGTTTTTGCGCACGATCGGTGCGGGCGCGGGTGTCGCTGCGGTAGCTGCGACTCCGATGGCGGCGACCACCGCCTCTGCACAGCAGAAAGAAGATCCCAAGACGAAGGCGCGTTATCAGAATTCTGATCACGTGAAGACCTTCTATCGTGTGAACAGCTAAGAGGGAGGCGCTCGTGCTCATCAAGAGAACCGAACGCGAAGCACGCCGCAGTCAACTGGCTGCGTCGTTCGCTGCAAATGCAAGTGGCGGCATGAACCGCCGTAGCTTCCTGCGCCGCTCCGGTCTTGCTGCCGGCGGTCTCGCCGCCGTAGGCGCGTTGCCGCTCGCCGGCGCACGCAAGGCCGAGGCCGGCCCGGTCGCACCCGCAGGCGCCAAGATCGAAATCAAGCGCAACATCTGCACGCACTGCTCGGTCGGCTGCACCGTCGTCGCCGAAGTCGCGAACGGCGTGTGGATCGGTCAGGAGTCGGCTTACGACAGCCCGATCAATCGCGGTTCGCATTGCGCCAAGGGCGCTGCGGTTCGCGAGCTTGTGCACGGCGACCGCCGTCTCAAGTATCCGATGAAGCTCGTGAACGGTCAGTGGACCCGCATCTCCTGGGATGTCGCGATCAACGAGATCGGCGACAAGATGGAAGCGATCCGCAAGACCAACGGGCCGGACTCGGTGTACTGGCTCGGCTCCGCGAAGTTCTCGAACGAAGGCGCGTACCTCAACCGCAAGTTCGCGGCCTATTGGGGCACCAACAACGTCGACCACCAGGCGCGTATCTGCCACTCGACCACGGTGACCGGCGTCGCCAACACCTGGGGTTACGGCGCGCAGACCAACTCCTACAACGACATCCGCAACGCGAAGACGATCATCTTCATGGGATCGAACGCCGCTGAAGCGCATCCGGTGTCGTTGCAGCACGTGCTCTCCGGCAAGGAACAGAACCGCGCCAACTGGATCGTGATGGATCCGCGCATGACCCGCACCGCGGCTCACGCGAACGAATACGTGCGCTTCCGCTCCGGTACGGACATCCCGCTGATCTGGGGCATGATGTACCACATCTTCAAGAACGGCTGGGAAGACAAGGAATTCATCACCCAGCGCGTCGCCGACATGGATCTCGTCCGCAAGGAATGCGAGAAGTGGACGCCGGCGGAAGTCGAGCGTGTCACCGGCGTTCCCGGCGCGCAGCTCGAGAAGGTCGCGAAGCAGTTCGCGACTGAAAAGCCTTCGACCTTCATCTGGTGCATGGGCGCAACCCAGCACACCGTCGGCACCGCGAACGTCCGCGCGTTCTGCAACCTGCTGCTTGCCACCGGCAACGTCGGCAAGTTCGGTACCGGCGCGAACATCTTCCGCGGTCACTGCAACGTGCAGGGTGCGACCGACCTCGGCCTCGATATCGGTTCGCTGCCGCTCTACTACGGCCTCGCACCCGGAGCCTGGGCGCACTGGGCGCGTGTCTGGGGTACGGACGTCAACTTCCTCAAGGCGCGTTTCGCAGACGAAAAGATGATGGGCGCAGTCGGCATTCCGTCGACCCGCTGGTTCGATGCAACGACGCTCCCGAAAGAGCGCGTGACGCAGAAGGACAACATCAAGGCCATGATGGTGTTCGGACACGGCGGCAACACCGTGACCCGTATGCCGAAGGCCAAGGAAGGCATCGAGAAGCTCGAGCTTCTTGTCGTCGCCGACCCGCATCCGACCACCTGGGCCGCGCTCTCTGAGCGCAAGAACGGCACGTATCTCCTGCCGATCTGCACCCAGTTCGAGTGCGACGGCTCGCGCACGGCCTCGAACCGTTCGCTCCAGTGGGGCGAGCAGATCGTCAAGCCGATCTTCGAATCGAAGAACGACTACGAGGTGATGTATCTCCTCGCGAAGAAGCTCGGCCTGGCCGACGAGATGTTCAAGAACATCAAGGTCGTGAACAACCAGCCGCTGGCGGAAGACCTGCTCCGCGAAATCAACCGCGGCGGTTTCTCGACCGGCTACTCCGGCCAGTCTCCGGAACGCCTCAAGGCGCACATGAAGCATCAGGACAAGTTCGACCTGGTGACGCTGCGTGCCGCGAAGGACGCGCCGGCCGAAATCCAGAACGACTACTACGGCCTGCCGTGGCCGTGCTGGGGCACGCCGCAGATCCGGCACCCGGGCACGCACACGCTTTACAACACCAATCTCCACGCCAAGGACGGCGGCGGCACCTTCCGCGCCCGTTTCGGTGTCGAGCGTGTTGTGAAGACCAAGGTTATGGAAGACGGCAAGGAGGTCGAGAAGGAGCAGCGCTTCAACCTGCTCTCGGAAGGCTCCTATTCGGTCGGTTCCGAGATCAAGGATGGCTATCCGGAGTTCACCTACGGTGTGCTGAAGAAGCTCGGCTGGGATAAGGACCTCACCGAAGCGGAACGCGCTACGATCGAGCGGATCGGCGGCAATAACCCCGATGGCGTCGGCTGGGCTATCGATCTCTCCGGCGGCATCATTCGCGTGACGCTTGAGCACGGTGTGATGGCTTACGGCAACGGCAAGGCCCGCGCGGTGGCGTGGAACCTGCCGGATCCGGTGCCGGTGCATCGCGAGCCGATCTACACGCCGCGTCCCGAACTGGTCGGCAAGTTCCCGACCTACGCCAATGCGCAGCGCTTCCGCGTTCCCGACATCGGCTTCGACATGCAGAAGGCCGCAGTCGACAAGGGCGTCGCGAAGAGCTTCCCGCTGGTGCTGACTTCGGGCCGTCTCGTCGAATACGAAGGCGGCGGCGAAGAAACCCGCTCCAACAAGTGGCTGGCCGAACTGCAACAGGACTCGTTCATCGAGATCAATCCGCAGGACGCCTCCGAGCGTGGCATTAAGGACGGTCAGTGGGTGTGGGTCTCGGGTCCCGAGAACTCGCGCGCCAAGGTCAAGGCACTCGTCACTCCGCGTGTCGGCAGAGGCGTTACCTGGATGCCGTTCCACTTCGCGGGCTGGTTCCAGGGCGTCGATCAACGCAAGAACTATCCGGCAGGTACCGATCCGATCGTGCTCGGCGAAAGCGTGAACACGGTCACCACCTACGGCTTCGACCCGGCGACGGGTATGCAAGAACCCAAAGCAACCCTCTGCCAAGTCGCAGCAGCATAAGGAGCAACGACCATGGCACGTATGAAGTTTCTCTGCGACGCCGACCGTTGCATCGAATGCAACGCCTGCGTCACCGCCTGTAAGAACGAGCACGAAGTACCGTGGGGCATCAACCGCCGCCGCGTGGTGACCATCAACGACGGTCAGCCCGGCGAGCGTTCGGTCTCCATGGCGTGCATGCACTGCACCGACGCGCCTTGCGCCGCGGTTTGCCCGGTGAACTGCTTCTTCACCACGGCCGACGGCGTGGTCCTTCACTCGAAGGATCTCTGCATCGGCTGCGGCTACTGCTTCTACGCGTGCCCCTTCGGCGCGCCGCAGTATCCGCGGGTCGGCAACTTCGGCTCGCGCGGCAAGATGGACAAGTGCACCTTCTGCGCCGGCGGTCCGGATCCCGCAAACACGCCTGCCAACTATGCGCAGTACGGCACCAACCGTCTCGCCGAAGGCAAGCTCCCGCTCTGCGCGGAGATGTGCTCGACCAAGTCGCTCCTCGCGGGCGACGGCGACATCATCGCGAAGATCTACAAAGAGCGCGTCGCCAAGCGCGGCTACGGCTCCGGCGCCTGGGGCTGGAAAACGGCCTATCGCGAAACGATCGCGGGCTGACATTGAACTGGGTGCGCGGCGGGGAAACCTGCCGCGCTTCTCTCTGGGGAAAATGAACAAGATTCAAGACGGGAGTAGAAGCATGACGCTTCATACGCGCATCCGCACCATTCTCGGCGTCTTCGCGATCGCGCTTGCGGTCGCTTTTGTGACGCCGGCAGCGGCGCAGTCGGTCAATCCGCAGCAGCAGTCGGTCAAGGAAGACCAGCTGTTGCAGAAGCTCAACCAGATTTCCGGCCGCTGCACGCTACCGAACCAGACCGCGTGCACGATCGAGACGCCCGCCAATCGTGAGTGGCGCGACTTCCACCAGGTTACGCTGCGCTGGATCGCCGCGATTTCGATCCTCGGCGTGCTCGTGGCGCTTGTTGTCTTCTATCTGACCCGCGGCATGGTGAAGATCGAAGCGGGCCGTTCCGGCCGCACCGTCACGCGCTTCAACGCGATGGAGCGCTTCGTCCACTGGATGACGGCAACCTGCTTCATCATCCTCGCGCTCTCGGGGCTCAACATCACGTTCGGCAAGGCGCTGCTGCTGCCGATCATGAGTCCGGAAGCCTTCACCGCGATTTCGCAGTGGGGCAAGTACTTCCATAACTACCTCAGCTTCCCGTTCACGATCGGCGTCGTGCTGATCTTCCTGATGTGGATCGGCGGCAACATTCCGAACAAGACGGACGTGGAATGGCTGAAGCGCGGGGGCGGCATCATCGGCAACGACCACCCGCCGGCATATCGCTTCAACGGCGGCCAGAAGCTGATCTACTGGATCGTCGTGCTCGGTGGTGCGGCTGTAGCGATCACCGGCTACATCCTGATGTTCCCGTACTACGGAACGTCGACGGGCGGGGTTCAGCTCGCGCAGATCATCCACGGCATCGTGGCTGCGCTCTTCATCGCTGCCATGCTCGGCCATATCTATATCGGTTCGATCGGTATGGAAGGCGCCTTCGAGGCGATGGGCTCGGGCGAGGTCGATGTGAACTGGGCCAAGGAGCATCACAAGCTTTGGCTCGAGGAAGAAATGGGCAAGGGAAATTCCCGCGCCAAGGCGCAGCCAGCCGAATAGCCAGCGCGCCTGATTAAATCTGGAGGGGTACAATGAGAGTGTTTCTGCTTTCCTGCGCTGCCGCGGTCGGCATCGCGCTTTGCTCTTGGGCCGTGCTGAGCGCCGTTCAGCAGCCTGCGCAATCTTACGTCGGTACCGGCGTTCGCATCTGACGCGAGCCACCCAATAAAAACGCCCGGCAAGCTGCCGGGCGTTTTCTTTTTTGCGTTATGGCTTTCGCCGGATCATGCGCCCGGCACAGTCGCGTTCGGGAAGAACAGCTGTTCCCCGCCGACCTTGTAGTCGGCGATGGCCTTCTGCCCTGCCGGCGAAATCAGCCAGTCAATGAAGGACTGTCCGAGATCTTTCTTTACATGCGCGTGCTTTGCCGGGTTTACGAGCATGACCCCGTATTGGTTGAAGAGGCGCTTGTCGCCTTCAACCGAGATAATGAGGTCGCCGCGGTTCTTGAACGAGAGCCAGGTGCCGCGGTCGGCGAGTACGTAGGCATTCGATGCGGATGCCGTGTTCAGGGCAGCACCCATGCCCTGACCGATATCGCGGTACCACGGGCCCTTGTCCTTCGCGATATCGACACCCGCGATCTTCCAGAGATTGAGTTCAGCCGCGTGCGTTCCGGATTTGTCGCCGCGCGAGATGAACGGTGCGCCTGCGTTCCTGATCTTCACGAGCGCGGCAGTGATGTCCTTGGAGCCCTTGACCTTGGCGGGGTCGCTCTTCGGGCCGATCAGAACGAAGTCGTTGTACATCACGGCAGAGCGCTTCACGCCGAAGCCGTCGGCGACGAACTTCTCTTCCTGTGACCTGGCGTGAACGAAGACGACGTCGGCATCGCCGCGCCGTCCGGTGTCGAGAGCCTGTCCGGTGCCCTGCGATACCACGCGAACGTCGATTCCGGTCTTCGCCTTGAAGAGCGGAAGCAGGTGGCCGAAAAGTCCTGAGTCCACGGTCGATGTCGTCGAAGCGACGATAATCGACTTGTCCTGTGCGACGACATTCTGACTGAGCGCGAGAGCGAGCGCGGTAGCGCCTATTACGAATGCATGCTTCAGCTTACGCACCTGCAGTTCCTCCTTTTCTCTGTTTTTAGATCAGCAGGTCACCCGCCTGGAAACGGCGGGCTTCTTCGGTCTTGGGTTGGGTGAAGAAGATTCCGGATAGTGTGTGCTCGATCACCCGGCCGCGGTGCAGGAGCACGACGTCGCCGGCGAGCCTGCGCGCGGTGCCGAGGTCGTGTGTCGTGACAACGATCTTGATTCCCCGGCCGGCAACTTCGCGCAGAATATCCTCGACGGCTTTGGCCGCGGCAGGGTCGAGGCTCGCGGTGGGTTCGTCCAGAAGCAGGAGTTCCGGATCGCGCGCGAGTGCGCGTGCGAGCGCAAGCCGCTGCTGCTCTCCTCCTGAAAGGTGTCGCGCAGGCCGTGCCTCGAAGTCCGACAATCCCACCAGCGCCAGCAGCTCGGAAATTTTCCGCTTGCGGACGGCGCGCGGAACATCGGCGGAAGCGAGAGCGTAGTCGATATTGCTCGCGGCGGAACGCATCAGCATGACCGGGCGCTGAAACAGGAAAGCCCGGCGTGTGGCCGCCGCGTTTTCGCGCCCGCCCCATGTAACGCGGCCGGCGGTGGGCTTGAGCAAACCCATGCCGATGCGCAGCAGCGTAGTTTTTCCCGAGCCATTCGGGCCGACGACGGCCGTTGGCGCCCCGCTTGCGATCGTGAGCGCTTCGATATCGAGAATACGCCGGTTGCCGGCTTCAACCCGGGTGTGCTCGAACTGGAGAGGAAGACCGCTATCCGGAGCGCGCATCATGCGGCCCCCGCAAGCCGCTCGCCGGTGCGGCGTATAGCCCATGCAATCGCATTGATTGCGATAACGATGACAAGCAGAACGGCGCCGAGTCCGATTGCGAGCGGGAGGTCGCCTTTCGAAGTCTCAAGTGCGATCGCAGTCGTCATCGTTCTCGTGAAACCGTCGATGTTTCCGCCGACGACGATGACGGCGCCGACTTCCGCGCAGGCGCGGCCGAAGCCGGCGAGCAGCGCGGTCAGGAGGCTGAATCGGCCGTCCCACAACAGCGTCGCAACGCTTCCCGCCGTGCTCACATTCATCGCGGCGAGTTCGTCGCGATACTGTACCCAGAGATCGGCAAGGGTCTGGCGCGCAAGCGCTGCGATGATCGGGGTGATCAGGATCGCCTGCGCAATGATCATGGCGCGTGGCGTAAACAGGATCCCGAGAGAGCCGAGCGGGCCGGAGCGTGAAAGCAACAGAAAGACCGCGAGCCCCACCACGACCGGCGGCATGCCCATCAGCGCGTTGACGAAGACAACAGCCGCGATCCGGCCGCGAAATTCCTTGAGCGCGAGGAGGGCTCCGAGCGGCAGACCCACCAGGGCCGCAATCAGCGTTGCCGTCAGGCTTACATATAGAGAGAGGCCGATGATGCGATAGAGGGCAGGATCGCCGGTAATGAGCATCCAGAAAGCAGACAAAAACACGATCTCTACCCCTCTGAATTTGATTGCATTTGTAACGGCATAGGTCAATTCTTCGGAGAATATGCATACAGACGCAGGCATATTCATATGAATGAGCTGCTGACAACCGAAGAGGCCGCTGCCTATCTCCGTCTCTCGGAGCGCAAGCTTTACGATCTCGTTGCCGCGGGTGCCGTGCCCTGCACGAAAGCGACAGGCCGTTGGCTCTTTCCGAAAACCGATCTCGACCGCTGGCTCTCTGCTTCGGCTCTTCAGCCCGAAGCGCTATCGCGCACACCGGCTCCCCCGATCATCGGCGGCAGCAGCGACCCGCTGCTGGACTGGGCGCTGCGCGAAAGCGGCTCGGGTCTGGCGAGTTTGCCCGAAGGCAGCGAAAGCGGATTGCGCCGCCTGCGGCACAGGGAAGTGGTCGCGGCAGCTATCCATTTGCATCGTCTGGATGGCGATGACGAGAAGGCAAACATCGACGCCGTAAGTTCGGATTTGAGTCTGCACGATGCGGTCGTGGTCTCGTTCGCGCGGCGGGAGCAGGGCTTGCTGGTTGCGCCCGGCAACCCAAAAGATCTCACGGATATGAAAGCTGTCCTGAAGCGCAAAGCCCGCCTTGCGGTGAGGCCAAAAGGCGCCGGAGCACAGCTCTTGCTGCTCGCGCTTTTGAATAAAGCCGAAGCGGATCACGGGCAGATTTCGAAGGATGCGCCGGTCTGCCATACCGGCCAGGATATCGCGCAGGCCATCCGCGAAGGCCGCGCCGATTGCGGCATTGCAACCCGTGCCGTCGCAGTGGCGGCAGGCGTGGATTTTGTCCCGCTGGTTTGGGAGCGGTTCGATCTGGTGCTCCGGCAGCGCGACTATTTCTTGCCGCCCCAGCAGGCCTTGTTCTCGTTCCTGACAAGTGCAGCGTTCAGGAGCCGCGCCAAAGCCGTGCCCGGATATGAAGTAAGCGAGACCGGAAGAATACGCCTGGTAAAATAGATCGTGTCGTTCCGGCAAAGGCCTCAGCGATCGTCGCGTCGGCTTCTGCTTCTGTTGGGTGAGTTGGGCCAGGCCCCATTCACTTTCACGCTATTCGCCGATACGGAACTGCGGCATCCTCCGGCGGCGCTCGTCCGCAGTCCGCTGGGGCAGCCGGTATTATCGAAGGAACACCATGCCCGCTCTCGCCTCCGGCAAACCGCCGTTTCGTGCCGACCATGTCGGCAGCCTGTTGCGTCCGGCGGCGCTTCTTCAGGCGTTCAAACAGCATCAGAACGGCAGCATCGGTGATGACGCCTTCAGGGAGATTCAGGACCGCTCCATCCTCGATGTCCTGAAGCTTCAGGAAAGTGCCGGGCTTGAGGTCGTTACCGACGGCGAGTTTCGCCGCCACTATTTCTGGAGTCGCTTCGTCGAGCGCGTGGAGGGCTTCGAGACCAGGAACGCTGTCTACAAATTCAGCGACGATGCCGGGCACGAATACGAATTCACGGCCCCCTATGCGAAAGGCAGGATCAGCCGCGCCCGCCCACTCGCTGTCGATGAGTTCGAGTTCGTGAGAGCACGCACCCGGAAAACACCGAAGATCACACTCCCAGCACCTTCGATCATGCATTTCTACAGGTGCAGCGATTTCGCCGACGCGAACATCTATCCCGACGCAAAGAGCTTCTTTCGCGATCTGGGCCGCATCTATCAGGAGGAGATTGCAGATCTCGCAAGCGCGGGCTGCGAATATGTCCAGCTGGATGAAGTGGCGATCGCGCTGCTATGCGATCCGGCAATGCGCGAGAAAGTGATGTCAGTCGGCCAGAATCCGGACGAAATGGTCGATCTGTACATCGATGCGATCAACGACGCCGTATCGAAAGCGCCGCCGAATGTGCGGATTGGCGTCCACATGTGCCGCGGTAATCTGAAGGGACATTATCTCGCCGCCGGGAGCTACGAGCGCATCGCGGAGCGGTTCTTCAGCTGCGCGAAGGTCAATCACTTTCTTCTCGAGTTCGATACTGCGCGCGCCGGAGATTTTTCTCCCTTGCGGTTCGTTCCGAAAGGGGTCGGCGTGGTGCTCGGCCTCGTGACCAGCAAGTCTCCGCAGCTGGAAAACCCCGATGATTTGATGCGCCGGGTCGGCGAGGCGGCAAAGTACATCGATTTCGACCGGCTCGCGATCAGCCCGCAATGCGGATTCGCCTCCACGGCCGCCGGCAACCCGCTGGCCGAGAGCGATGAACTGGCGAAGCTGAAACTCTGCGTGGACGTGGCGAAGGCTATCTGGCGTTAGCGGCCCGCCGGCCTTGATACCCCGCCCGGCGCAGGCGGTCGCATAGAGGGGACTTTTGTGCTGACATCATTTGTCAGTTCAAAGTCTCGCCTTTGCTCGAGATCAAATCGTAGCTTGTCCAGGATAGCTATCCTGACGTCGGGAGTACATCATGTTCCTGAGCCTCGGATCGCGCCGCAGATTCTCAGACCTGAGCGAGAGCGAAATTCTCGCCCTTGCGATTTCTTCGGAGGAGGATGATGCGCGCATCTATGCGTCCTTCGCGGAGAAACTTCGGCCGCAGTATCCGGCCTCGGCCGCCATCTTTGACGAGATGTCGAAGGAAGAGGACACGCACCGGCAGCGCCTCATCGAGAACTTTGAGCGCCGCTTCGGAAAAGTAATACCGCTTGTTCGCCGCGAGCATGTCGCCGGATATTATTCCCGCAGACCGGTATGGCTCACACAGAGCTTGAGTCTTGAGCGAATCCAGAGCGAAGCCGCGCGGATGGAGGAAGAAGCGGCGGCATTCTACCAGCGCGCTGCCGCACAAAGCTCGGACACACAGACGCGGAAGCTTCTCGGAGATCTCGCCGCGGCCGAACGCAAGCATGAAACCCGAGCCGAAGGACTGCGCGTCCAGTACGAGTCGAGCGAAGCCGGAAAGGGAGAGAAAGAGTCCGCGCGGCGGCAGTTCGTGCTTACCTGGGTTCAGCCCGGGCTGGCCGGATTGATGGACGGTTCGGTATCGACATTGGCTCCGATATTCGCGACCGCGTTCGCAACCCATAATTCGTGGACCACGTTTCTTGTCGGTCTAGCGGCTTCGGTGGGGGCCGGCATCTCGATGGGGTTTACGGAAGCCGCGCATGACGACGGCGTGATCTCGGGAAGAGGCGCGCCGTGGAAGCGGGGGGTTGCTTCTGGAATCATGACTACCGTTGGCGGTCTTGGCCACGCGTTGCCTTATCTCATCCCGAATTTCTGGCTGGCCACCGCAATTGCGGGCGTCGTCGTATTTATCGAGCTTTGGGCGATCGCGTGGATTCAGAATCGCTACATGGAAACGCCTTTCATGCGCGCGGCGTTTCAGGTGGTGCTTGGGGGCTCGCTTGTGCTGGCTGCCGGGGTCCTCATCGGAGGTTCATGAGAATGATTGGCTCGGCATCGCCCTCGCGAACGCGCAGTATCGTAAGCGGCGGAAAACCCATGGGCATCATTTCCCGCGAGGACATCATTCGCGTTGCGGGAATCCACGAGCCGTTAGCGCGCGACTTTTCTTCCCAACAGCGCGATCGTGATCACCGGGATCAGGAATCCTGCGGCGATGGCACAAAGAAGAAGCGCGCCGAGTTCGGAGTACTCTCCCCGTGCAACCACGAAGTACTCGTTGAGGTACTTGGTGAACAACTGGCCCGCAACGAGGGCAAGATTCATGAGCGATGCCATGAGCGCGAACCAGGTCGCGCGTTTGCCCGGCGGGGCGTAGTAGGCGATCAGCGCGAGCAGCGGCACCATGCTGAGTTGCACGAATGGAGAGCTTGTCGCCGCGTCAACGATTGCGATGGAGCGGGCACCGAATCCGAAGTTTGCTTCGGTCCATTCGTGCAGGCCGTAATAGAGCCCGACATTGGGCAGTGACAGTATTGTGCCGAGCACCGTCAGCCAGAACAGCACCGCCGGGATCGAGTATTCGGTCAACTGTTTCGAAAACATCCAGAGCACGATTACGGAAATGATCGCAGCTGTTTGCCGCAGGATGCCGTAGAAGGTCTCGTCGAATTTCAGGACGTCGATGGTCCACCAGAAGTAGCCGTCGCCGACCCCGGGCGTCGCACGGAACGCGAAAATGATGATAGCGCTGAAGAAGATCGCGCGCCGGTGGTCAGGCGCAACGCCGCTCGTCACGAAGACCAGCATCGTGCAGACGACCGCCATCGAGAGAAGAAAAATTATCTCCTGCCCGAACGGCACCCGCAACAGGCCGATTGCCACGACCGCGCTTCCGAACGCGATCCCGCCGAGCAGGATGCGCCAATCGATCGGCCGCCGCTCGACCCCTTTCTCGGAAGCGAAGAAGGCGCCGGCCAGCGAAACCGCGGGAACGATCAAGGCGAGGAGAAAGACTTTTTCTCGCGTGAGAATTGCCGCAACCCATCCCGACAGGCCGGCGACGGCGAGGATGCCTGCGGAAAGCGCAAGGCGACCAAGTACTTGCACCATACCTAGTTCCGCGCGGACGACGCCATCTTCTCGCGGCTC
>JAGXQU010000116.1 GCA_018335895.1 Hyphomicrobiales bacterium
CCGCGCGCAAGCCGCTGTTTCCGAGCGCCGAAGTGCTCGCGACCACGCAGGACCGCGTCACAGAAAAGAAGTTCGTCAATTCGCTGAAGATTGCCACCGCGCCTTTCGCGCCCGTGAACACCGCGATGGAGCTCTCGGCTGCCTTCGCAAAGATCGGCTTCCCGGCGATCCTGAAGACCGCGCGCATGGGATACGACGGCAAGGGGCAGGTGAAACTCGAGAAGGGCGACGACCTCGCAAGCGCGTGGCGTTCGATCGGAGAGAAGCCGGCGGTGCTCGAAGGCTTCGTGAAGTTCGAGCGCGAGATATCGGTCGTGATCGCCCGCAGCCTGGACGGCAAGACCGCCGCTTACGAACCGGTCGAGAACCTGCACCGCAATCACATTCTACACACCTCGACGGTGCCGGCTAAAATTCCGCCTGCGCTCGCGAAAGATGCGATCAACATCGCGACAAAAATCACGAAGGCGCTGAATTATGTCGGCGTGCTCGCAGTCGAAATGTTCGTCGCCAAGAAGGGCGCGAAGCGCGAGCTGCTCGTGAACGAGATCGCACCGCGCGTGCACAACTCCGGCCACTGGACCATCGACGGCGCAACCGCGAGCCAGTTCGAGCAGCACATCCGCGCGGTGGCGGGCTGGCCTCTGAACGCGCCGAAGCGCACCGGCAAGCAGGTTACAATGACCAATCTGATCGGCGACGAAGTGCTCGGCTGGGACAAGATTGCGAAAGAGCCCGGCGCGTCCGTCCATCTCTATGGCAAGGGCGCCGCCAAACCCGGCCGTAAGATGGGACATGTGACGCGCGTCAAAGTCTGACGCGTCACGCAGCCATCATCGGCTTCATCACCGCATAAAGTGCATTCTTTGCTTCGAAGCCGATGCCGGGGATCGTCGGCATTTTCACACGGCTGTCCTTCACCGGCGTGTCGTCGGCAAAGCCGCCGAACGGCGCGAATACCTGCGGATAGCTCTCGTTCCCGCCGAGTCCGAGGCCTGTTGCGATGTTCAGCGCGAACTGATGCCCGCCATGCGGCACGCAGCGGCGCGACGACCAGCCGTGCTGTTGCAGCATCGCAAGCGTCCGCAGGTATTCAACGAGACCGTAAGAGAGCGCCGGGTCCATCTGAAGAATGTCGCGGTCGGCGCGCAATCCGCCGTGACGGATGAGGTTGCGCGCATCCTGCATTGAGAACAGGTTCTCGCCCGTCGCGATCGGTCCCGCGTATTCGGTCGCGAGCGCCGCGTGCAGGAGATAATCGAGCGGATCGACCGGCTCCTCGTACCAGCGCAAGTTTAAAGGCTGGATCGCTTTTGCGTAGTCCAGCGCAGTTTGCAGATCGAAGCGGCCGTTCACGTCGACGCATAATTTCTGGCCGTCGCCACCAACGACTTTCAGCGCCGCCTCGATGCGCGCCATGTCTTCGCGCAAAGGCACGCCGCCGATCTTCATCTTCACGGTCGAATAGCCGAGATCGAGATATTTCTTCATCTCGTCGGCAAGCGATTTCAGTTCCTCGCCCGGGTAGTAGTAGCCGCCGGCGGCATAGACCCATGCGGTTTCATCCGCCTTGCCGCCGTTGTAACGGTCGGCGAGCAGCTTCCAGAGCGGCACGCCTTCGGCCTTTGAAACGGCATCCCATAGCGCCATGTCGAGGACGCCCACCGCGACCGAACGCTCGCCATGACCGCCCGGCTTTTCGTTCTGCATCATCGCGGCCCAGGCCTTTGCAGGATCGATGAAGCCGCGCTCGTCCTCGATATTCTTCGCGTCGCGCAGGCGCGGGATGAAGCGCTCGCGTAGAAGCCCCTGCGGCGCATAGCGGCCGTTCGAATTGAAGCCGAAGCCTACGACCGGCTTGCCATCAAGCTTCACGTCCGTCTCGATCGCAACCACGCTCGCGGTCATGGTCGAAAAATCGATGAAGGCGTTGCGGATCGAGGACGAGATCGGAACGACGATGTCGGTGATTTTTACGATTTTCATGAGCCGGGCGAATAGCAAACCGCTTCGCCGCCGTCACCGCCCGCCTATGCATGGCTTTATGCAGCAGCCCTGCTAGGTTCCGCCTCGTATTGTTCGAGGGACGCAATGTTCGGAGACGTTTGGCCGGTCAAACAGTGGGCGGGGCTGGGGGCCGTCATTGGCGCGATGTACCATGCCCTACAGGTCATCAATCAGGGCCTTCTGGCGCAGGGCTATTCCTACGTTTCGGGGCGGTTGCTCGGCGGAGCCCTGGTAGGCGCGGCCTTCGGGGCACTCACCGCCTACCTCCGGAACCAGATCGCCGGCCGGAAGGGCTAAGCCCCTTTCCCGCGGGGATTGGACAATTTCAGAGCCTTCTGATACGCACCCGGCCTTCGGCTGGGGTTCGCCCCCTGTCCATCCCAAAACCCAAGGTTTTCTAGGAGCACACGTGCAGGTTCTCGTTCGCGACAATAACGTCGATCAGGCTCTCAAGGCGCTTAAGAAAAAGATGCAGCGCGAGGGCATTTTCCGCGAAATGAAACTGCGCGGCCACTACGAAAAGCCGTCCGAGAAGAAAGCCCGCGAAAAGGCGGAAGCCGTGCGCCGCGCGCGCAAGCTCGCCCGCAAGAAATTGCAGCGCGAGGGCCTCCTGCCTTCGAAGCCCGCGAAGCCTGCCTTCGGTGCAGGTGCCGGCGGCGGCCGTGGCGGCTCGGGTGGTGGTGGCTTCGGCTCGCGCCCGCCGCGCAGCTAAACGCGCAGAAACAGGATTTCGAAAAGGGCCGCTCATCAGCGGCCCTTTTTGTTTTGATGCATCCTCATGGTGCGGTCAGTTGTTCAAAAACTCCACCACCGCTTTCAGCCCGCCGTGGCGGTCGAGATCGTAATGCTCGCCACCCGGAAAACGCATGAACTTCTTCTCGCCCGCGATCATCCCGAACAGCCGCTCGCCGAACCGGATCGGCACCACGCTGTCGCGCTCGCCGTGCAGGACCAGCACAGGCGCCTTAACGTTCTGGATGCGCAGATCCGAGCGGAACTGGTCTTTCATCAGCAGACGAACCGGAAGAAAGAAATAGACCGACGCCCCGACTTCAGCCGCGGAAGTAAACGGCGTTTCCAGAACGAGTCTCGCGACCGGGGCTTCGGAAGCAATCGCCACCGCGACCCCCGTACCGAGCGACTCGCCCCACAGCGCAACGCGCGCGGGCGAATAAAGCTTCGCCGCGAATTCGTAGGCCGCGACACCATCGGCGATCAGCCCGCTTTCGCTCGGCGACCCGCTTGAGCCGCCATAGCCGCGATAGGACACGCCGATGACACCGATGCCTTCGGCGGCAAGCCGCGCGAAACGCTGTGCCCGCAGGTTCAGCGCGCCGCCATTGCCTTGGAAATAGATAACGACCGGCTTCGTCTCGTCGCGCGGAGGGATGTGCCAGACGAGGATGGTCTCGCCGTCGGCGGTGACGAGCTTCTCTTCTTTCGCTTCCGGCAGGCCGGCATCCGCGGGAAGCGTCCGCATCCGGTCGGGGAAATACATGAGCGAGCGCTGCGCGATATACATGAAGGCGCAGAGGGCGGCATAGCCGGCAATGATAGCGATGAGGAGCGCCTTCATCAGACGTCGTCCCCTCGAAGACCGGCACCCATAGTCCCAGTGCCGATTTTTGAAAGCAGGTGGTTTTGAATCCCTACTCGCGCGGCTTCGCCGCTCGGCCGGGACGACACAACTACATCCCCTTGACGATGTTCTCGACCATCTTCTTCGCGTCGGCGAACAGCATCATGGTGTTATCGCGGAAGAAGAGTTCGTTCTCGACGCCCGCATAACCCGAGCCCATGCCGCGCTTGATGAAGAGAACGGTCTTCGCCTTTTCGACGTCGAGCACCGGCATGCCGAAGATCGGCGACTTCGGGTCGGTCTTCGCCGAGGGATTGGTCACGTCGTTCGCGCCGATCACGAAGGCAACGTCGGCCTGCGCAAATTCCGAGTTGATGTCCTCAAGCTCGAACACCTCGTCGTAAGGGACATTCGCTTCGGCAAGCAACACGTTCATATGGCCCGGCATGCGGCCCGCGACCGGATGGATCGCGTATTTCACCTGCACGCCTTCTTCCTTGAGCTTGTCCGCCATTTCGCGAAGCGCGTGCTGCGCCTGCGCCACCGCCATGCCGTAGCCCGGCACGATGATCACCTTTTCCGCGTTCTTCATGATGAAGGCGGCGTCGTCGGCGGAGCCCTGCTTCACGGGCCGCGTTTCGACAGCTCCGCTAGCCGCAGCAGTTTCGCCCCCGAAACCGCCGAGGATCACGGAGATGAAACTCCGGTTCATGCCCTTGCACATGATGTACGAGAGAATGGCGCCGGAAGAACCGACCAGCGCACCGGTGATGATGAGTGCGGCGTTGCCGAGGGTGAAGCCGATGCCGGCGGCAGCCCAGCCGGAATACGAGTTTAGCATCGAGACCACGACCGGCATGTCCGCACCACCGATCGGAATGATGATGAGAACGCCGAGCACGAACGAAAGCAGCACGATTCCCCAGAACAACGTGTGGCTTTCCGTTGCGACGAACAGCGCCATGGCAAGGATAAGTGCCGCAGCGAGCGCAATGTTCACGAGATGCCGCGAGGGCAGCATGATCGGCGCGCCGCTCATATTGCCGTTGAGTTTCGCAAACGCGATGACCGAACCGGTGAACGTGATCGCGCCGATTGCAGCACCCAGCGCCATTTCGACGAGCGATGCCGCTGCGATCGAACCCGCAGCACCGATGCCGTAGGCCGCAGGCGCGTAAAGCGCGCCAGCAGCGACCAGCACCGCGGCGAGACCGACCAGCGAGTGGAACGCCGCGACCAGCTGCGGCATCTCGGTCATCGCAATTTTACGCGCGGTGATCGCGCCGATGGCGCCGCCGATGGCGATACCGCCGACCACAAGCGCCCAGCCGATTGCATCCGCCGGCGGCGAGTACCCAAGCGTCGTCAGCACGGCAATCGCCATGCCGATCATTCCGAAGCGATTGCCCTGCTTCGACGTGGTCGGATGCGAAAGTCCGCGCAGCGCCAGAATAAAAAGAACGCCGGAGACGAGATAAAGAAGTGCGACGATGTTTACGCTCATGACAGTCTCACTTCTTCTTCTGCGTATACATCGCAAGCATCCGCTGCGTGACGAGGAAGCCGCCGAAGATATTCACCGACGCCATGATCAGCGCAAAGAACCCGAGAATGCGCGACCACCAGGCCGCGCCCGCGTCTCCCGCAAGCGGCACGCCAACCGCGAGCAACGCACCGACCACGATCACCGACGAGATCGCGTTCGTCACCGACATCAGGGGCGTATGCAGCGCCGGCGTCACCGACCACACCACGTAGTACCCGACGAAGCAGGCGAGCACGAAGATCGAAACCTGGAAGATGAAGGGGCTCGCGGCATTGGCGGCAGCAGCCACCGGCATCGCCCCGAGCGGGAGAAATTCTTCAGCGCCGACCGAAGCCGCGCCATCCGTAGCCGCCGAAAGCGCAAGCGATACGAAGTCGATCATCCTCGTTATCCCTTCTTGAAGTTCGGGTGAACGACCGCGCCGTCTTTGGTCAGCAGCGTCGCCTTGATCAGTTCGTCGTCGTAATTCGGCGCGAACTTCTTTTCCTTGTCGAACATGGTCTCGACGAAGGCGAAAAGGTTTTTCGCGTAAAGCGCCGAAGCGGTCGCAGCGAGACGGCCCGGCACGTTGAGGTGCCCGACGATCTTCACGCCATTGACCTCGGCGATCTTGCCGGGTTCCGCGCCTTCGACATTGCCGCCGCGCTCGACCGCGAGATCGATGATCACCGAGCCCGGTTTCATCGAAGCGACCATTTCCTTCGTCACGAGTTTCGGCGCCGGGCGTCCCGGGATCAGCGCGGTTGTGATCACGATGTCCTGCTTCTTGATGTGGTCGGCAGTGAGTTGCGCCTGCTTCGCCTGATACTCTTTCGACATTTCCTTGGCGTAGCCGCCAGCGGTCTGCGCATTCTTGAATTCCTCATCTTCGACCGCGAGGAATTTCGCACCCAGGCTCTCGACCTGTTCTTTGGTTGCGGGACGAACGTCGGTCGCGGTCACCACTGCGCCCATACGCCGCGCGGTCGCGATCGCCTGCAGGCCGGCAACGCCGACTCCCATGATGAAGATGCGCGCTGCAGGCACGGTGCCTGCCGCCGTCATCATCATCGGCAGCGCACGGCCGTATTCCGCGGCGGCGTCAATTACCGCGCGATAACCCGCAAGGTTCGCTTGCGAAGAAAGAACGTCCATCACCTGCGCGCGGGTAATGCGCGGCATGAATTCCATCGAGAATGCATTGACCTTTGCTGCCGCCATGTCTGCGAGCGCTGCGTCGTTGCCGTAGGGATCCATGATCGAGATGACGAGCGCGCCGGGCTTGTAGTTTCCTAGCTCGGCTTTCGCGGGCCTGCGCACTTTCAGAACGATATCGGCGTCTTTGACGACATCGGAGCCGGTTTCAGCGCCTGCGGCTTGATAATCGGCATCGAGAATGCCGGACTTCACGCCCGCACCCTTCTCGACGGCGACCTTGGCGCCGAGGCCAATGTAACGCTTGACGGTTTCGGGAGTTGCCGCGACGCGTGGCTCTCCCTGTTCGGTTTCAGCCGGTATCGCGATCTTCATATCAATTGTGCCAGACTTCAGGTCAGGAACCAGTACATCAGGAACACGATGATCGTATTGATGATGATGCCCCACTTCACGATCTGCACGAACAGATTGTAGGTGCCTTCGTGTTCGGCGTAATCGTTGCCCTTGGCGGTGCCGTATTCGGTCTTGCCGTGACTGGCCATAACGTCTGGTCCCCAACTTCCCCGGTAAGAATGTGGCACCTGAATTAGCGGAAAGCGCCGGAACGGGCAATCAGCTAGTGTGGCGGTTCGCAGGTCCGTATCCCCTTTCCAGCAAGCTCTCATGCGGACCTGCGAACCTAAGCCACACTAGAAATATAGAGTTTTCCAGTGATCCTTTGGTTCTGACATTCGCAACGACGCCCGCTGAAACGGAATGCGAATGTCAGAACCGGATCACTGGCTCAGGCTGCAGCGGCTAGTCCCACGCCTTCGAGCGCCACCGCCTGGCGGACGGCCACCTTTTCCACCGAGAAATCGCGGATCGCTTCCTCGAACAGACGGTGAAAGTTCATTTCCGCACGAAGGTGAAGGAATACGCCACCGAGACCGATGGCCGCACGGTCCATGAATACGAATTCCCGCGGCACCGTAACGGGGCCGAACGCGCGGATCGCCTGCTTCACGCGGCCCGCTTCCTTGCGGCCATATTGCGCAGGCGCGACCCCGTCCGCGATGGTGCGGGTGCGGTCGTCCATCAGCGGGCCATAGATGAAGCGCGCCCAGATGTTCAGCGCCTCAATCATAGGCTTCGAAAGCCCCTTGAAGCCCCAGACTTCGTAGGCCGAGACCACCCGCGCTTCGTCGTTCTCCCGAAGCCCTCGATAGAGATCGACCACGCCGCCGACGAAGCGCGGCGGGAAGATGCGGATGCAGCCGTAGTCGAGGAGATTGATCCCCAGAGGTTCTCCGCCCCGCTCGAACGCCGTGTAGTTGCCGAGATGCGGGTCGCCGTGGATCACGCCGTGGCGCGCGAACGGCAGCCACCACGCCTGGAACATCGCCTTCGCGATGCGATTGCGCGTCTCCAGCTCGCGTTCCTTGTAGGTGAGAAGTTTCTGTCCCTCGAGCCACTCGAGCGTCAGCAAACGGCCGGTCGAAAGCTCCGGCCTGACTTCAGGCACGCGCACCTCCGGCGTGTCCGAGAGCATCACCTTATATAAAGCCGCGTGCTTCGCCTCGCGCCGGTAGTCCAGTTCTTCGCGGAGCCGCGCGCCGATCTCTTCTTGAATCTCGCGCGTATCGAGTTCCGGCGACATGCGGCGGTAGATGCCCATGAGCACGCCGAGCTGTTTCAAATCCGCTTCGACTGCCGACTGCATATCCGGATATTGCAGCTTGGCTGCGACCTCCATGCCGTCGAGCGTTTTCGCGCGATGCACCTGCCCGAGCGAAGCCGCGGCTGCAGGCGTTTTCGAAAACGAACCGAACCTCGCTTCCCAATCCGCGCCAAGTTCTGCCGCCATGCGCCGCTTCACAAATGGCCAGCCCATCGGCGGCGCTTCGGATTGCAGCTTCGAAAGCTCGCTCGCGTATTCCGGCGGAAGCGCATCGGGAATGGTGGACAAGAGTTGTGCGACTTTCATCAGCGGGCCTTTCAGTCCACCGAGAACCGCCGCGAGCGACGCCGCATTGTCCGCGCGTTTGCCACGCACACCTAAGAGGCGCTGGCTCGCGATTTTCGCCGCGACCCCGCCGACATTCGCGCCGACGCGCGCATAACGGCTCGCGCGCGCGGAGAAGCGGTTGCGCTCCTGATCTTTCGGCGCGGAGTCCTTCGGATCGTCAGCCAATCGCCTTACCTCGCTTATGCAGCCCGTCCGCCGCTTTCATCGCGTTTCTGACTTCCGGAGCGCTTGCGGGCTCGCCGCCCGCCTTGCGGATGATCTGCACCGCTTCTTCCACGAGTTCGCGATTACTTTGTGACGCGCCCCACGGCATATCCTCGAGGCCGACGCGCACATGCCCTTCGCGCTCGACCGCCGCAGGGATGAGGGGACGGATGTCGACGCCGAGACCCGCGATCATCCACGGATAACCGCCCGCGACTTCGCGCAGAAGCCCGAGATGCGCGTCGAGGTGATTGGGTTTCGGCGGAAAGCCGAAAGTAAATTCCTCGGCAAACATGAAGCGGTAGATCGGGGTCGGCACTTTCATCATCGCGTTTGCGCTCGCGGCACCCATGCGCGTGAAGCCGGGCTCGTAGATCGCGTAGCTCGGATTGATGCTGTAGCCGGCACAGATGCGCATGCCTTCGAGAAAGTGATCGTCGGGATTCTGGTAGACGAAGCCGGGCACGAGTTTCGCAACGTCCGAAAATCGCGCGAAATTGCACGAGCCCGGATCGACCACGCCCCATTCCACGAGACCACGCTTCGCGAGTTCCTCGAGATGTTCGTAGCGCTCGGCCGCGGACTTCATTGCACCGTTCGCGTAACTCGAACCCGCGATCGGAATCGTCGGATAAATGATCGCATCGCATTGCGCACGGATGCCTTCGATGGCGGCGGCATAAAGCTGCCAGTCGTCCTTCTGCTGCCCGGTCGCTTCGTCATAGACGTGCAGATGCACGATGGCAGCGCCCGCCTTCGCGCTCGCAACGCCGTCCGCGATGATGTCTTTGGTAGAGGTAGGGATGCCCGGCTGGCGTGCCTTGCCCCAGGGTCCGTTGATCGCCGCTTCGATCCAGACTTTGGAGCCCATGCACGCCTCCTACCTAAAACGCAGCCCCGGATCGCTTCTGAGCGCGCAGGAAGACTTGAACGCGGGATTGCCGGTGTCGTTCGGCAGCCGCCGGGAGCGGATACTGTGGCTTCCCGTGACGAAGACAAGCGCGACTTCGCCCTTCGGCACGCTGCCCACATACAGCCAAGAGCGCAAGCGCTGGAACGTCGAGGTGCGTATACCGTGCTTTGTGCTGAAGCGGCGAAGTATGATGCGCGGATTCTCGCCAGGACCAACGAGACAGAGCGCGAGCCAGTTGCCTCCCGCGATCGGAATCACGTTGAGCGACGAGCGGTTCTCGCGGCGCGCGTCCGCAAGCTGCTCCTGCACCAGCAAACCGTCGTGATGGTTGCGGTCGTCGATGAGCCAGAACTTGTGGTCGGCAATCAAAATCGCGGCGGCAATTGCGAAAACTGCCGCGAAAACGAATGGGTATCGCGTCAAGCGGCTCTATCCAGTTTTTCGATCTCGTCGATCATGCTCGAAATGAGTTTCAGTCCCGTCTGCCAGAACGCCGGATCGCGCGCGTCCAATCCGAAGGGCTTCAGCAACTCCGAGTGATGCTTGGTGCCGCCGGCCGCCAACATCGCGAGATAGCGCTCGGCAAAGCCCTCATCCGCCTTTTCGTAAACCGCATAAAGCGAGTTCACGAGGCAATCTCCGAACGCATAGGCGTAGACATAGAACGGCGCGTGAATGAAGTGCCCGATATACGCCCAATAGGTTTCATAGCCTTCGCCGAGATGGATCGCAGGCCCGAGACTTTCGCCCTGCACGCTCATCCAGAGTTCGGAAATTTTATCCGGGGTGAGTTCGCCGTTCTTGCGCTCGGTGTGAATCTTCCGCTCAAAGGAATAGAAGGCGATCTGGCGGATCACCGTGTTGATCATATCCTCGACCTTCTGGACGAGCATGGCCTTCTTCTGCGCAGGTGCAGCTTTCGCGAGCAGCGCGCGGAAAGTCAGCATCTCACCGAACACCGAGGCAGTTTCGGCAAGCGTCAGCGGCGTTGGCGCCATCAGCGCGCCGTTCGGTGCCGCCAATACCTGATGCACGCCGTGGCCGAGTTCGTGCGCGAGCGTCATCACGTCGCGCGGCTTGCCCATGTAATTGAGCAGCACATAAGGATGCGCCGACGGCACGGTCGGATGCGCGAACGCGCCCGACGCCTTGCCGGGCCGCACCGGCGCGTCGATCCAGTTCCTGTCGAAGAATTGTTTCGCGATGTCGGCCATGCGCGGCGAGAACGCCGCATAGGCGGAAAGCACCGTCTCCTTCGCCTCGGGCCAAGCGATCGTGCGCTGCTCGACTTTCGGCAGCGGCGCGTTACGGTCCCAGTGCTCGAGCGTTTCCTTGCCGAACCACTTCGCCTTCATCTTGTAGTAGCGGTGCGAGACGATAGGAAACGACGCCCGCACGGCCTCGACCAGCGCATCGACCACCTCGCGCTCGACGCGGTTCGCAAGATGGCGCGAATCCGCGATGTCCTCGAAGCCGCGCCAGCGGTCGGAAATTTCCTTGTCCTTCGCGAGTACGTTCGTGACCAGCGCAAAGGTGGACAGATTCTGCTTGAAGACGTTCGCGAGCGCGCCTGCGGCTTTCGCGCGCTTCAGTTCGTCGGCGTCTTGCAGCATCGTGAGCGTCGGCTCGAGCGTCAGTTTCTCGCCGTCGATGTCGAAGCGCAGGCCCGCGACCGTTTCGTCGAACAGCCGATTCCATGCACCGCGGCCCGTGACCGACTTTTCATGAAACAGAAGCTCGATCCGGTCTTCGAGTTGGTAGGGCTTCTCGCGCCGCGTGTCCTCGACCCACGGACGATAGTGTCCGAACGCCGGGTCCTCCAGTGCGCGCTCGATCAGCGAGTCGTCGATACGGTTCAGCTCCAGCGTGAAGAACAGAAGGTTCGAGGAAATGTTGGTGATGCGCTCGACCACATCTCCGTAGAACTTGCCGCGCTTGGGATCGCTCGTGTTCTGTGCGCGCACGAGGCCCGCGAAGGAAACGAGCCGGCCCAGCAGATCGTCGATCGCCTCATAGCGGCGGACAGCCGCGCCAAGCGTAGCACCCGCGGAAGGCGAGTTTGCGATTTCCCCGAGCTTGCCCTTGAAGTCCTTCTCGAACGCCAGCGCGTCGGCTTCGGCCTTCGCGAGATCGGACTGCACTTTCGGATCGTCGACCGAGGCGTAGAGGTCCGTGAGATTCCACTCCGGCAGATCGCCCAAAGGACCGCCGGAAGCGGACGAAGAAGCCGGGTTCTCGAAAGTGATTCTCATCAGGCGAAATCTCCAGACCCGCAAACTCTATGGCACGGCGGCGCTTTCGTGCCAGTGCGGTTCGTAGCCGCGAGCGAGCACCTTCATACTTGCCGGAGGCGTCAGCATCATGGCGCGCCCTGATGGCCTCGGCACCCTCCCAAGATAGCCGCCCGGCGACCAGCGCAGCAGCGACTTTCCCCTTACCGCAAACGATTCGGTCCCCTCGATCGTGACGAAAGCCCCGTCCGGCAGATCGTCCAACGAAACCGGATGCAGCCGTTTCGAACGGCCATCCGTTTCGAGCCGCTCGCGATGCAGCCGCTCGTCCATTTCGCCAGCCTTCGCACGGCCAGCGCCTATGGGAAATTGCTCAGCAAAGGCGGTGGCCTCCGCGCGGCGGCATTCGAAGCAGGGCCGATGCCCCGCCGCGAGCGCCGTCGGCTCGTCGAGAAAGAACAGCTCCGTGTAGTACCGGCCCCAGACATCGCGCTGCCTTCCCTTGAATGAGAGCACGCAGCAGATCCACGCCTTCGAAACGAAGCGGCGGGACCCGAGCGTCCTGTCGTCGCGATGGAACTTACCGCCGCGGTTGCCGAACAAGCCGCCGCGCGCCGGATCGGCGAGCAGCTTGCCAAATGGATCGACCCGGTTCTCAAGGGGCATGTCGTGACCAGAAGTTAGAGATCAAAACGCGAACGTAAATGGATTGTCGCCAGGAAGACCAATAGAGTAGATTTTTTTGGAACGTTGTTTTTAGCGTGTTCTTTTGATCGCCTAGAACGATCGGAGTTGTGCGGTGACGCTGCGTACACGTATTTATTTGCTTGTTGCTCTCGCACTAGGGCCTGCACTCGCGCTTTTCGTATTCGACCATTACCGCGACATCCGGACCCGCGTGGCCGATGCCGAACAGCAGGCTCTACAGAGTGCGCTTCTCGTTTCTGCCGAAGTCGACCAACTACTCAAGGGGTTCGAGAATCTCATTCGTGTGACGGGCCACGCTCCCATGGTCAAGGCGCTCCGTCAGCCGGAATGCGACGGATTTCTGCTGCACGTACAGAAGACGATCCCGGGAATAGCGTGGCTCAGGATCGTCGACCGCGACGGCAACGTCCGATGCGGCAGCGGCGCGGCCTCCTTGCCGCTGAGTAAAACGTTCCTGGAAGCGATGCTGGCGAGCGAGGAACTCGCAATAGGCAACTATTCCGCTTCTGGGGGTCAGCCGCAGTCCGCGGTTCTCCCACTCGGCATTCGCGTCGAAACTCGTGAAGAAACGAGCTTCCTGATCGCAGCCCTTGGCCTGGACTGGTTGCGCGCCCATTTTGCGAGCCGGTTCGCGGCACTACCAAAAAACTCATCCCTTACGATAGTCGATCGCGACGGCACCATCGTGTTGCGACTGCCGAATTTTGATCGCGAGGGCAAGCCGTTGCGAAACTATGAGTACGTCGTGAATGCACCGCAGCCAGGTTCGTTTCGTTCGATTGCCGAGTTGAATGCGGACGGTATTGCGCGCTTTCTGGGATTTACGCCGCTCAGTGCGCCGCCCCGCGGTCTGGCGATCGCTGTGGGACTTCCCCAAGAGGCGCAACTTTCGGCAGTCCGAAGCGCGGCGATACGCAACTACTTTTCCATGGGGCTGGTGGCGCTGCTTGCCTTTATCGCGGCCGCCGCCGCCGGGCATGCCCTCATCAATCGTCCGACGCATGATCTGCTTGGCGCGATCGATCGCTGGAGAAAAGGCGATCTAAGCGCGCGCGCCACCGCGCCCTCGACAACGCTCGAATTCGAACAACTGCGAACCGCGTTCAATGCAATGGCCGACGACCTCACGGTTGCGCTAAAACATAAAGACATGTTGCTGAAGGAGCTGAGTCACCGGGTGATCAACAGCCTGCAGATGATCAGCGCCATGTTCAGGTTGCAGGCTCGCTCTGAGCAGGAACCGCTCCGTACCCGGCTCGACAAGGCCTCTGGCCGGGTCGATGCAGTCGCGTTGACGTACAAGCGAATGCAGACTGTGGGTGGCGTTGACACCATCGATTTCTCCGCATTCCTGCGAGAGCTATGCAACAATCTATCGTCTGCCTTACTGCGGACCCGCTGCTTGGTCGAAGCCGACCAGGTCGGACTAGAGCCCGAAAAGGCGCTGCCCCTCTCAATCATCGTCAACGAACTTGTCACCAACGCCAGCAAGTACGGCGTAAACTCCGACGAACCCATCAGGGTGAAGCTGTCGCAGGAGGGAGATGCATGCAGGCTGACGGTCCGGAATGCTGGCACCCTCCGCGCAGACTACGGAAAATCAGACGGTTTCGGCATTTCCATGATCCGGTTTCTGGTCATGCAGCTTCGAGGCACCCTCGATATCGCCTCGAACGACGGCTTCGTCACGTTTGCCGTTTGCTTTCCACTGTCGTCGCGACCAGGCCCCGGCAAAGAATAAGTAGCCCGCCGCCGCTTACCCGCCCGCGATTCAGACTCTCTTAACGCCCGTCAACCAATGTGCCCCGAAACGGCACATCTTGTCGCCGGGCAGGACCAATATATGAGCGCGCGTATTCTGGTGGTGGACGACGACCCGGTGCAACGCCGGCTCCTCGAAGCAATGATCAAGCGCTTCGACTATGAGCCGGTGATGGCCGATGGCGCGGAAGCCGCGCTGAAGCTTCTCGACAGCCCGGAGGGCGCGGCGATCGAATGCATCGTGCTCGATCTGGTGATGCCCGATCTCGACGGCATGGGTATGCTCGGAAAATTGCGCGAACGCGGCAGCCAGCTGCCGGTGATTGTGCAGACCGCGCAGGGCTCGATCGATACCGTGGTTTCCGCGATGCGGGCGGGGGCGGTCGATTTCTGCGTGAAGCCTGTGCGCGCGGAACGCCTCCAGGTTTCGCTCAGGAACGCGCTGGCGCAGGCGACGCTCGCGGACGAAGTCCGGCGCATGCAGAAATCCGCCGACGGCAAGCTCGGCTTGAAAGACCTTTCGACCAAGAGCCCGCGCATGCAAGCGGCGCTCACGCTCGCCGAGAAAGCCGCAGGATCCGACATTCCGGTTCTGATCGAAGGCGAGTCGGGAACGGGCAAGGAGCTGTTTGCCCGCGCGATCCACGCGGCGGGCCCGCGCGCGAAGAAACCTTTCGTCGCGGTGAACTGCGGCGCGATCCCGGCGAACCTGGTGGAGTCGATTCTCTTCGGCCATGAGAAGGGGTCCTTCACCGGAGCGCAGGACCGGCAGATCGGCAAATTTCAGGAAGCCGACGGCGGCACGCTGTTTCTCGACGAGATCGGCGAACTTCCCGCCGACACGCAGGTAAAGCTTTTGCGCGCCTTGCAGGAAGGCGAGATCGACCCGGTCGGTTCGCGCAAACCCGTGAAAGTGAACTTCCGGCTGGTCTCCGCCACCAACCGCGATCTGATGGCGCTCGTGCGCGAGGGCAGCTTCCGCGAGGACCTGTTCTATCGCTTGCACATTTATCCGGTGACGCTGCCGCCTTTGCGCGACCGTATGGAAGACGTGCCCGATCTGGTCCGCCGCTTCGTCGCGCGTTTCGCGGCCGAGGAAGGCAAGCGCGTGCGCTCGGTTTCCGCCGACGCGATGGCGTTGCTCTCTGCCTATAAATGGCCCGGCAACGTACGCCAGCTCGAGAACACGGCGTTTCGCGCCGTGGTGCTCGCAAATTCGGACGAAATCGGCGTCGCTGAATTTCCGCAGATCGCGAGCCAGGTCCCGGGGTACGAGCAGGCAGCCCTTTACGCCGCCCCTCCGACCGTGGCCTCGCCTTCGACCCAGCCGGCAGCCCCCCTGATCGTCGCCCCGGACAAGCCCGAAGGCCCGGCCGGGGAAAGGCTTGAACTCGTCGATTTCCACGGCCACGTCCGGCCGATCGAGGCACTCGAGGCCGAAATCATCCGCTTCACGATCAGCCATTACCGGGGCCGGATGACCGAGGTCGCCCGCCGTCTCGGAATAGGACGCTCGACGCTATACCGGAAGCTCAAGGAACTCGGCCTGGAAACCGAATCCGGTGCCGATCACGGGGATTTGTGATCTCCTGCCAGTGGCCAAGCGGTAACAGAATCTGACTAATTCGGAACCAAGGCACGACGGACGCCATTGAACCCTTGATCGGGTCAGCCGCCGCTGCCACAAGCGGTATAAATCGGTTTTTGCGGGAGAAACTAATGAACCCCGGCAGTCATTTCGGCCTTGTTTCGCGCGGTCTTTTTGTAGGCGCAGCCTTGTTTGCGCTCGTCCCGGCAGCCCTGGCGCAGGGCAGCGACGACGCGGTCAAGTCCATTCCGGAGCCCGTAGTCGCGACTCCGACCGGGCTCGAAAGCCCGGCGCAGCAACTCCAGACACAGCAGACAACGGCGCCCGCGCCTTCCGCTCCGGCCGATGGCTACGTTCCCTCGGACGAGACGAAGAAGCTCACCGGTAAGAAACTGATCGAGGCGCCGCTCGCCCATCTCTCCGGGCTCGACGCGGCCATCGCCGAGAAGCTTCGCGAACTGATCGCGAACCGCGGTGACCGCTTCGCTTCCCGCAAGGAAGAGCGCGACGCGATCGAGGTCTTTTTCCGCGATCGCGGTTTCAAGCCGCTCTGGACCGAGAACGGCAAAGCAAAAGCGAACACCGCCGCTACGGCTGAATTTCTGAAGAAGGTCGGCGAAGACGGCCTCGATCCCGCCGATTATCCGGCGCCGGATTTCAGCGTCTCCGAAGCCGACAAGCTCGCCGAAGCCGAACTCGCCTACACCGTCGAAGTGCTCGACTTCATCCGCCATGCTTCTTCGGGACGCATCCATCCGTCGCGCACGTTCCGCGACACCGAGTACAAGCATGACGGCCTCGACCCGCTCGACAGCCTCAAGAAGGTCGCGGCCAGCACGAACATTAGCGAAACGCTTGCGGGCTTCCATCCGCAGCATGAGCAGTACAAGCTCCTGAAGGCCGAACTCGCAAAGGCGCGGCAGAAGCAGGAAGCGGAGCCGGTGCGGATTCCGCACGGCCAGCTGATCCGTTTCAACCCGAAGAAGCCGCAGGAAGACGCACGCGTGCCGCTGCTGCGTCAGCGGCTCGGCCTCCCGGCGAAAGACGACAAGTTTTACGACAAGGAATTGATGGAAGCCGTCATCGCGTTCCAGAAGACGGCGAAAATCACCGCGGGCGGAACCGTCGGCCCGCAGACGGTCGACACCATGAACGGCGTCAGCCGCGACCGCACCGAAGACATCATCATTGCGAACATGGAGCGCTGGCGCTGGGTACCGCGCGATCTCGGCAACAACCACGTGATTACGAGCATTCCCGGCTTCTATCTGCGCGTCTATCGCGACCGGCAGGAAGTCTGGGAAACCCGCGTCGTCGTCGGCATGCCGAACAAAATCACGCCGATCACGACCCAGGAGATGAGCTTCATCACCGTTAATCCAACCTGGAACGTGCCGCCGTCGATCATCGCCCGCGACTACATCCCGGCGCTACGCCAGGATCCGGAAGCGATGAAGCGCATGGGCATGCGGGTCGAAACGCGCAAGGACGGTACGCTGCACATCTCGCAGCCGCCGGGAGACGCGAACGCGCTCGGCCGCCTGCGCTTCAATTTCCCGAACAAATTCCTGGTCTATCAGCACGACACGCCGCTACGGCAGTTGTTCGCGCATGAAGCCCGCGCCTACAGCGCCGGATGCGTCCGCGTGCAGGATCCGCTGAAATATGCGGAACTGCTCCTGAACATGGCGCGCCCCGGCGAAGACTGGACACAGGAGAAGGTCCGCAAGATGTACGGCGGACAGGAACACAAACTCGACTTCAAGAACCTGATCCCGATCCACATCATCTACAACACCGCCGAAGTGCGCGACGGCAAGCTGATCATCCGCAAGGACATCTACAACGTGGATGCGGCGACGATCCGGAACCTGAAAGCGACCGGAAACGAGCGTCGTCAGCTTGAGGTCGCAATCAGGCATCCGGACCCGACGCCGGGCCGTCAGGCGCTGACGCTCGAGGGCTACCACGGCGATTCGCGGGGCTTCGATCTGTTCGGAATCTTCCGGCGCTAAGAAGCGCGAGTATTGAAAGAGATCAGGGCCGCGAAAGCGGCCCTGATTTTTTATGCGGGCAGGGTCGTTCCCGATTCCAGCGCATCGCGTACCGATCTCGCGAGCTGGCTGCGGCGGAACGGCTTCCCGATGAAATTCATGCTCTCGGGAATGACGCCGGTTACCGGATCGGCAAGCACGCCCGAAGTGTAGCCGGACATGAACATCACCCTGATGCCCGGATCGATGACCCGAACCTTGTCGGCGAGTTCTTTTCCATTCATCTCGCCGCCAAGGATTACGTCTGTCAGAAGAAGATCCGGGCGATAGCCGACGCTAAGTTGCCGCAGGGCTTCGCGGCCGTTGCCTACCACGAGCACGCGGTAGCCGAGCGAAAGCAATTGCCGCTGCGTGTTCTCCCGGACGAGCGCATCGTCTTCGACGACCAGAATGGACTCCGTTCCCATCGGCAGGTC
>JAGXQU010000117.1 GCA_018335895.1 Hyphomicrobiales bacterium
AAGAAGCTCGGGATATAGGATAGCGCCTCATGGTTCGAGCGGTCTTCTTCCGCTCCTCACCATGAGGCGTTCTATTCCTCTTCCTTAGAAGTGCCCGAAGGGCGCGTCTCCAAGGATGAGACGCGGCTTCACGCCGCTTCCGCTTCCGCCTCGGTGCAGGCGAGGCAGATGTGCTCGACGTGGCGGATGTCGGTGCCGCAGCAGCCGCCGAGAATCCTCATCCCAGGAATTTTCTTTCGCAATGCGCGATATTGCGCACCGAGTTCCTGCGGATTGCCGTCATCGAGCGTCGTCGACTCGTCGAGTTCCGCGTGGCTCTTTCTCGACGAGTTCGCGCGTAGGCCCTTGATCCGTTTAAGCCAGCTTTCGCCTGCTTCGATTGCGCTGTCGAAATGCGTGGGGTGCGCGCAGTTGATCATGTAGTAGGAGGCGTAGGCGCCGGTCGCGGCGTCCATCTTCTCGACCGCCTCTTTCATGGTTTCGCCGCTCGCCATCCTGCCGTCGGTTTCGACGGTGAAGGAAATCACGGCGGGCACCTCCGCCAGTTCGCAGGCGAGGATGATGCCGATGGCTTCTTCGGTGTAGTTCATCGTGAAGCCGGAAACAAAATCGGCATCGGTGTCCGCGAAAGTCTTCACCTGCTGCGCGTGGTAGGCGCAGGCCTCTTTCACCGTCATCTTTGTTTCGATGCGATAGCCGTCGCCGCGCGGCCCGATGTTGCCGGAAATCGGCATCGGGGATTGCGCGGTCTCGTATCGGCTCCGGATATCGGCCATGAGCTCGACGCAGTCGCGGTTCACTGTCGCGAGCTGCGCGGGCGCGTAGCCGATCTTCGCGCCCCAGTCGCGGTTCGCCCGCCAGGTCGGCGTCTCCAGCACGAAGCCGAGACCTTTGTGTTTCGCAAGCGCCGCGTGTTTGGAATAGTAGGCGTCGACGAGCGCGCGTCCTTCGGCATTTTTCATCAGATCGAAAGATGCGAAGCAGGGCAGGTCGACGCCGTGATGAAAGATCAGGCTGGTTTCCATTCCGCTGTCGGTCAGGAAAATCGTGTCGCCGAGTTGCGGCAGATTGTTTCTGTATTTGGGCATGTCGGTACTCCATTCGCGTGGTTGTGCATCGGAGTACCGGCGCCCGCCGCGTGCCGATAGAAAGCGCGCGGTGCACCCGCGCTGGAAATAGTTCCGCAACGTTTTCATGGACTTGAAGCGTGTTCGTGGCCTTGCGCGCCGCCGCGCGCCCCGTCATAAGGTCGGAACTGTACTCACGGTACAGTCGATGCAGCAGACAGAAGCGAAAACCGGCGCCCGCGAACGGCTGCTCGAGGCGGCAGAAGCATCCGTACTCGCGAAGGGCTTCGCCGCGACGTCGATCGACGAACTGCTCGCCGAGACCGGTGTCAGCAAAAGCGGCTTCTTCTATCATTTTAAGGACAAGTCGGCGCTCGCGAAGGCGATCCTCGAGCGCTATCTGGTGCGCGACCGCGAACTCCTCGACCAGATGTTTGCGCGGGCAGACGACCTGAACGGCGATCCGCTGCACGGCTTTCTGGTCGGCATGAAGTTCTTTGCCGAGATGATGGCGGACCTGCCGAACAGTCATCCGGGCTGCGTCGCGGCTTCGTTCGCCTATCAGGACCAGCTGTTCAACCGCGAGATCCACGAACTGAACGCCGAAGGCCTATTGCAATGGCGCAAGCGCTTTCGCGAACGCTTCGATCTGATTGCGGAGAAGTATCCGCCGAAGATCGATGTCGATTTCGACGCGCTCGCCGACACGATCTCGGTGATGGTGGAGGGCGGGTTTGTGCTTGGCCGTGCGCTCAAGGACTCGACAATTACGCCGCGTCAGATACTTCTCTTCCGCGACTACGTAAGAATAGTTTTTACCGGGAGTTGACGCGCTATGTCCAAGATCACCCTTTATGCCCATCCGCGTTCCGGGCCGTCCTATCGTGTCGGTCTTGCGCTTGCGCTGATGAGCGAGCCGTTCGCCTTCGAGATCGTGGATCTCCCGAACGGCGGCGGGCAGAAACCCGAATACAAGTCAAAGAGCCGTTTCGGGCAGGTGCCGTGCATTCAGGTCGGCGGCGACACGATCATCCAGTCGAGCGCGATCCTCGAATATCTCGCGGAGAAGACCGGCAAGTTCGGCGCCAAGAACGCGATCGAACGCGCGCACATTCACGAATGGATGTATTGGGATTTCGACCGGCTGTGCCCCGGGCTGTTCCGCTCGCGTGCCTACACGCTCGGCTTCCGCAAGGCGGAGCCTGCGGTCGTCGAAGCCTATCGTCAGGAAGCCGAAGCCGGACTTGCGGCGCTCGAAAGTCATCTTGCAAAGAATGAATGGCTTGCGCTCGGACGGCCGACGATTGCCGACATCTCGGTCTATTCGGGGATCTTCTACGCCGCCGACGGCAAATTCGATGTCTCGAAGTATCCGGGCATCTCGGCATGGAAGGCGCGGATCGAGGCGCTGCCGGGCTATGGGAAGCCTGCCGATGTGATCCCCGCGGCGTCCCGCGCCTAGGCTGTTATCGGCCGCGCGCCGCTCGCACGCGCGCTCCAAGGAAAAAGGCATCCGGCCGCCGGCCGGATGCCTTTCGCATTTTCAGGGAAGATCAGGCGTCCTTCTTCATGCACTTCTTCAAGAAGGAGTTGTACTGGTCTTTCGTTTTCTCGCCGGTTTCCTTCTTGTGCTCCTGCCACTTCGCGCCGCAATCCTTCATGCGCTGCTGCGCAGGCGTGAGCTTCTTCTCTTTCTTTTCCTTTTCGGACTTCTTCTTGGTCTCGTCTTTTTCTTCCTTGGATTTTGCCGACTTCTTCTTGGTCTCGTCTTTTTCTTCCTTGGTCTTGGTGGTCTTTTTCTTGGTCTCTTTCTTTTCTTCGGTCTGCGTGGTCTGCGCAATCGTATCGCCCGGCAGCGTCACCGCTCCGAGAAAGCCCGCGAACGCGAGCGCAAGGATCAATCTAAACAACATGGGTTCCGCTCCCAAATCAGGGTGCAGGAAGCATACACCCGATTCTGCCGCTGAAAACATGGGGACAGCACTGCCGCCCCGTCTGTTGCCGCTTCCCGGGCGGCGGCTTAACCAAGATCACCATGACGGGCCTGAACGGCTGCTGAATGCAGGGAGACTCAAAATGGCGCGAGAGGCAATGAAGAAAGGCAGAAACAAGACCGCGCGTAAAACCGCGAAGTCTTCGCGAAAGACAGTCCGCCCGAAGCAGAAGCCGATCGATCTTTACTACTGGGCTACGCCGAACGGCTGGAAGATTTCGATCATGCTCGAAGAATGCGGGCTACCTTACAACGTGCACTTCGTGAACATCGGCAAAGGCGACCAGTTCAAACCGGAGTTCCTGAAGATCGCGCCGAACAACCGGATGCCCGCAATCGTCGACCCGGACGGCCCCGGTGGCAGGCCGGTCTCTGTCTTCGAATCCGGCGCGATCCTGCAATATCTCGGACGCAAGACCGGCAAGTTCTATCCGAAGGAGGAGCGCAAGCGCATCGAGGTCGAGGAGTGGCTGTTCTGGCAGATGGCCGGCCTCGGGCCCATGGCGGGGCAGGCGCATCATTTCCGGCTCTATGCGCCGGAGAAAATTCCCTACGCGATCGAGCGCTACACGAACGAATGTCGCAGGCTTTATGGCGTGCTCGAGAAACGGTTGCAGGGCCGGAAATATATATGCGGCGATTACTCGATCGCGGACATGGCCTGCGTCGGCTGGGTGCGCCCGTGGGAACGGCAAGGGCAGGACCCGAGCGAGTTTCCGAACGTGAGCGCGTGGAAGGAGCGCGTGCTGGCGCGGCCTGCGGTCGTGCGCGGTATGGCGATCAAGCCCGATCCCTCGGAAGTGATCGATGCCACCAAGGACAAGGCCGCGTTCGATCTTCTGTTCAGGCAAGGCGCGCGGAAATAGCGAAAAAGAACCGGCCGCAGGATCGGGGGATGGGTGGGGATGACCCCGCGGCCGGTGAGTTCCTTGGGGAGGACTCCGGAACCTTCGTCCAGCGTAGAAACACCCGAGGACCCCATTCGGATGCATCGCGCAGAAATCCACTCCAGGCTGCATCGCATCCGTAGTTTCGCGGGTTACCCCGACGATCGGAGAACGGGATGTGTGCTGGTGCGGCGGCTGGAACGTGGGCTAAAAGCGATAAAACGGCTGCCATCTTGCTCGCCGAAGGTCGCGGGCTACCTGCGCAACGGATTGGAACTTCGCTCGTGAGCGAAAACAGAGACGATCACTCATCCCTTATCGTTGCCTGCGGGCGGGGCGACCGCGCCGCGTTGCAGGAAATCTATCGCCGCGAGGCGGGGGCCATGATCGGTGTCGCTACGCGCATCGTGAAGCGCCGTGAACTCGCCGAGGAAGTCGTGCAGGAGGCATTCGTCGCGATCTGGCGCAATGCTTCGCGTTTTGACCCGAGCATCGGTTCAGGCCGCGCCTGGTTGTTTCAGATCGCGCGGAACCGCGCGCTCAACATGCTGCGCGACACCAGCCGCGAACTGCCGACCGAAGAGGAGGCTCTCAATGCGTCGGTGGATGCCGGCGCAGACTACGAAAACGCTTACGAGCGGCTTGCCAACAACAGCGCCCTCAAACGCTGCCTCGAAGAACTGGAGCCCCGCCGCAGACAAGGCGTGCTGCTCGCCTTCGTCGAAGGATTTTCGCACGGCGAGATCGCGGCGAAGCTGAAGGTGCCGCTCGGCACCACGAAATCGTGGCTTCGGCGCAGCCTGATTGCGCTTAGGGAGTGCATGGCGTGAGCCCGCACGACCTGAACGAGGATCTGCTGCTCGCCGGCGAGTACGTGCTCGGCGTGCTCGATGGCGGCGAGCGCGACGCCTTCGAGCGCCGTCTGCCGCGCGAGTCCTCGCTGCGCGCGCATGTTGCTTTTTGGCAGGACCGGTTCGCCGATCTCGACAGTGGAATCATGCCGAAGGACGTTCCGGCGGCGCTCTGGCAGAAGATCGAGGCGCAACTGGGCGGCAGGCAGCTGGCGGGTGGAGCGGGCGAGAGTTTTGCGGAGCGGCTATGGAGCAGTCTCGGCTTCTGGCGCGGCGCGAGCTTTGCCGGCGCGGTCGCGAGCCTGCTGCTCGCAATTTCCTTAGGACTGCTTGTGGGCCGCGCGACGCCGCAGCCGCAGATCGTCGCCGTCATGCTCACGCCGGATGGCGTCCCGGGCATGATCGCCGAAGTGTTCCACGATGGCAGGATCAGCGTGATCCCGATCCACGATTTCCCGGTGCCGAAGGGTCACACGCTGCAGGTCTGGACGCTGCCCGATCCGAAGACGGGACCGGTTTCGGTCGGCCTGATCGAACGGACACGCCACGCGCTATTCCACCGCTCGGACCTGCCGAGGGCGCAGCAGCAGCTTTACGAGATCACGCTCGAACCCGAAGGCGGCTCGCCGACGGGCAAGCCGACCGGCCCGATCATCGTGAAGGGGCACGGCGCGCTGCCGAGGCTCTAGCGGCCAAAAGCGCTAGTTGAGCGGCTCGTATTTTCCGTCGCGATAGATGCCGAGGAATTTCCGGTCGCGCGCGAAGCTGACCGTATCGGTTCCGATCGCACAGGCAGCGTCGGCGGCGATATCCGTCTTCATCTTGTCGTCGGCGCCGGCCCAGAATCTCTCGGTCACCTCGATCGCAAAGCCCTGCGAGACGCGCGTCGGGCGCTGAATTTCGCCCTTGGCAACGATCTTGGAGATCCGATCCGCGGACGCCGCCTTGTCGCAGGCGAACGCGGGGGAGGAGAGAACGGCGAGCCCAAGCGCGATCGCGAATGCAATCGGCTGGGCACGCTTCAGCATTTCAAATGACATCAGTTCACGCGCGTCCAGGTTTGCGAGCGGCAGAAGATGCCAGCGACGCAGCCGGAAAGCGAGAGCGAATTCGCGCTGTTCATGGTCATCGAGCCCGAATAGGTCTTGCCGTCGGTGTAGTTGTAGAGCGTGCCGGACCACTTCTTGTCTCCAGCCGGCTTCATCTGGATCATGTTGATGCCGACGACGTTGCGCGTCTTCAGCGCCGCATTCGGATTCTGCTCGTCCTTGGCGGGATTTTTTACCCATACGATGGTGCCGCAAATCGATCCGCCGCATGGCGCGATACGCACGCGGGTTTCGCCGGAGGCGGTGAGCCAGGTTCCGTTCGCGTCCTGAGCGAACGCGGGCAACGAAAGCGACGCGAGCAGGGCTGCCACCAGTGCAAGTTTCAGTTTCATGGGTTTCCTCCGGCAATCTTGTTGTTATGCGCAATCGTAAACATGCGGCAGCGTATAACGGAAGCGGGGCCTTACGGCCCCGCTGAAAGATTCTTCGCTTGACGCAGCGTTCGCCGCGCGTTTTTCAGTTCACCTTGGTCCAGGTTTTCGACTGGCACAGGACGCCGCCGAGCACGCAGCCGCCGATCTGGATTGCGTTGCCGCCGATCACCTTGACTTTGCCGTGATAGGTCTGGCCGTCCTCGTAATTGTAAATCGAGCCGCTCCACTCGTCGGGGGCGGTCTGCCTCATGCCTGAAACCAGTTGCAGGCCTACCACCGGGCGCTCGCGCTTGGCCGGGTCGGGATTGTAGACGTCCTTCGAGGGACTCCGCTGCCAAACGACGTGGCCGCAAAGGGCGCCGCCGCAAGGTACGACTTTCACGCGGGTGATGCCGCTTTCGCTCTGCCAGGTGCCGGCTACTTTCGTGGCGTCCGCGAGGGCGGGAGTGGCGGCTGCGCAGAGTGCAGCCAAAAGGATGGTGCGGGCGAGTTTCATGTCGCGATGTGTTTCCGTTCCGGGATGAAGTTCTTGTGACAGAGGAATAGAGTTCGATGGGGCCAGAGTAAGGCGCTGTCACAAAACTCGCGGCATTCTTGAATCACCTTCCGTGTCAGATGGTGACCAGACTCGCAATCGACAGCGTTGCCGAAAGCTTTCCGCAAAGCGGCCTGTTGAAGTTTTTCAAGAGCTTGCTTGCTTAATGAATCTCGAAATGACGGCAAGCCGCTGATTTTGTTCAGTTTTCATTCAGCCTGATGTTTAGGATGCGATTCAAATATCCCGGGCATCTTACGCATCACGGACGGGGGAACGTCCGTGGACAAAGCGGCGAAGGAACGCCGCGAACTGACGGGAGACGGACAAATGGCGCGGCTTCTCGAACTCGAGGTGGCGGCAATCGGTCAGGCCAACATGGCCGGGGACATTTTTTACCAGCTGGGTCTGGCCTACGCGTATGGCCGCGATGTCGATGCGGACAAGGTCGCGGCCCACAAGTGGTTCAACCTCGCTGCGGCGCGCGGCAACCGCGATGCGGTGGTCTGCCGGCAGGAACTCGCGGCGGAAATGAACGCGGATGAGATATCGGTCGCCCAGCGCGCGGCGCGCGAGTGGATGACTTCGCACTAAGCGATACGAGATAGCGGCCTTCCGTTGGGGTTCAGGGGCGGGGGCTGTTCGTGGAAGGGGACCGGCGACGACAGAAGCGCCGGCCCCTTTTTCGCTTGTGGCGGCAGTGCAACACCAAGGCCGTTTTGCACAAAGCAAAGGCGGCTCTATTGACCGGAACCGCGGAAACAGGCCCCATGCCGACAATCAATGGGGCGGGGCGATTCATGATCGGGCCACGGCATTTTATTTTGGGCGGACTGGCGCTGGCGGCAGTCCATGGAACGGCCTTGGCGGCGGATATGCCGATCAACCGGCCGGTGGCTCCGGCTTTCAAAGCTGCGCCCGTCTATTCTTATTGGGATGGCGTCTACGTCGGCATCCATGGCGGCTATTCCTGGACTGCGAACGACACCAACATCGCAGGCAACGTGGCTGACTTCCGTCCCGATGGCGGCTTCGGCGGCGTTCAGTTTGGTTTCAACCGCCGCATCGCGCCCAACTGGGTGCTCGGATTTGAGGTCGACGCATCGATCGGCGATCTCGCCGGCCGCCGTCTCGTCGGCGCAAACACCGGCTTCTTCGATGTGAACGGTTTCGGCACCGCGCGCACGCGCCTCGGTTACGCGATGGGACAGTGGCTGTTCTACGGCACCGCGGGTGCCGCCTGGGCGGACACGAACATCATGGTCCCCGGCGCAGGACTTCGCTTCGATCGTCCGCAGGTCGGCTACGTCATCGGCGGCGGCGTCGAGTACGCATTGAACCAGCGCTGGTCGGCCAAGGTTGAATATCTCTACGCGGATCTCGACACCACGACGACGAACGCCGGCGGCATGGTCACCGACCTGACCATGAGCACGGTTCGTCTCGGCCTGAACTATCGTTTTGCCGACATGCCGGTCGTGCAGTCTTCTCCGTTCGCGACGAAGGCGCCGGTGCGGCTCGCGAGCAACTGGTCCGGTCCTTATATCGGCGTCCACGGAGGCTACGGCTGGGGCTCGTTCGATGCCACGGCGACGGCGCTCGATCCTTCGGGCGGCTTCGGCGGCATCCAGTCCGGCTACAACTGGCAGGTTTCGCGCAATCTCGTTCTGGGCATCGAATCCGACGCCTCATGGGGCTCGATCAAGGACGTTGCCGGCGGAAACAGTGTCGACGTGGATACCATGGGCACGGTGCGCGCGCGTCTCGGCTATGCGATGGACCGCATGATGGTCTACGGAACCGCGGGTCTGGCTTGGGCGCATGCCGACGCATCGTACAATGCGGGCACCGTCAACGACCGCTTCCACCTCGGCTGGGCCGCGGGTGTGGGCGTCGAGTATCTGATCGCGCCGCGCTGGTCGGCGAAGCTCGAATACATCTACGCGGATTTCGGCGACATCACCGACGGACCCGATTCCGCGAGCCTGACCGCTTCCACGATCAAGATCGGATTGAATTACCGCGCTTCCATTCTCGATTTCATCGGAGGCCGCTGGTAAGCGCGCAAGATTTTAAGAACAATAACCCCGGCTCGCGCCGGGGTTTTTGTTATCAGGGCGGGCCACTCGACGATTGACGTGCGGCGAGTATAAAAGTTTTCCCTCAGGGGTCGCGGTAGTGAAGAAGTTCTGGGGCGTTTTCGTCCTGTCAGTCGTGTGCGGGTTCGGGTCTGCCGTGCAGTCGCGCGACGCTGTTCGTGTTTCCACCGACGGCTGGTCCGGCTTGTATATCGGCGCGCATGGCGGCTTCCTGCGCGGCAAGAACCATGTGACGAACGTCGCGACGGTCGAACCCGAGGGCACGTTCGGCGGCTTGCAGGCCGGGTACTGGGCGCCGCTTACCGCGAACTGGCTCTACGGCTTCGAGGTCGATCTCAGTCTTTCCGGTGCGGACGGCATTGGGAATGCGGCCGGTGTTTTCTCCGGCATCGATCGTTTCGGCACCGCGCGTACGCGCCTCGGCTACGCAAACGGGCCGTGGCTTCTGTTCGCAAGCGGCGGCCTGGCGTGGGCCCGCATGACCTCGCTCGACATTACCACTTCGGCCGGCACCATGAACACGAAGCATAGCTTCCTCGGCTGGTCGGGTGGCTTCGGTGTCGAGTACGCACTTTCGCAGCGGTGGTCGGCGAAGGCCGAATACGTTCACGCGAGCTTCACGAGAAACAACGAGGATCTGGTTGGCGAGGGCGGCGAGCAGAAGCTCGGCTTCGGCACCGTTCGCCTTGGCCTCAACTATCAGCTCGGCGCGCTTCCGCAGCGACCGCTGCCTATGCGCGCGCTCACGTCTTTCGATTGGACCGGCGGCTATATCGGCGTTCATGGCGGTTTCGCGAGGGGCGTGCAGAGCATGTCGTATCAGGGCGGCACGGTGCTGTTCGATCCGGCCAGCGGCGGCTTCGGGGGCGTGCACGGCGGCTACAATTTTCAGTTCGCTTCGAACCTCGTGCTCGGCATCGAGAGCGACTTCTCGTTTGCGAATCTCAACGGAAATTTCATGGCGGGCTGTTGCCGCGTGACGGTGGAGCGGTTCGGCACCGCCCGCCTGCGCGCGGGCTACGCACTCGGCAATGTCCTCTTGTATGGAACCGGCGGCATCGCCTGGTCGAAGTTCGATCCGACCTATCGCGGCGGCCAGTTCGAATCGAACCGTCCGTTCGTGGGCTGGACCGGCGGCTTCGGTGCCGAATACGCCTTCGCGCCACTTTGGACGATCAAGGCCGAGTACCTGCGCTTCGCGTTCGACGACACGAATACCGAACATCCCGGACTCTCGCAGTTCGACGAGCGTGGCAAATATGACGTCTATCGCATCGGCCTGAACTACCGCACGGCGCTGCTCGGCAACCTCCTGCAGCGTTGACCCGCCCGCCGGCAGGCGGCTTCTTGCAAAGAAGGAAGCCCTCCGGCATAGCTCGGGACACGGAGACGTGGCCGAGTGGCTGAAGGCGGCGGTTTGCTAAACCGTTATACGCTCTCAAGGCGTATCGAGGGTTCGAATCCCTCCGTCTCCGCCAGATGACCGCAATCAGAAATGTTGGACGGCCCCATAAATCATAAGAATGAGGCCGAGCACCGCGGACACAACAAAAGTCATAACAAAATAAGACTCGACTTTCGTTCCGACCAGAAAATGCACCTTTCCTTTGCGCGGCAACGACCGCCAAAACAGCAGTACAGTCGCGACGAAAATACCTGCACCCATCAAAGCAATCATTTTGCGATCTCCCCCGTACTGCGGGATGCGGCCCAATTGCCGAAAAGCATTTCCTCAATGGTTAAACAATCCGCATAACTACGGCTTCTGAAATACTAACGAGCCTCTTGGCAAAACTCGTTTGGTTGTTCGCGCTTGCGGCCGTATTGAGGAATGGATCAGCGCTGAGAAATGCGGCGATTTATGTTGCGCGGCGGCAAAGTCGCTACGCAGCCGACAATTGTTTGATCCGCGGGGCGACGTCTTCAACCTTCAATTCGATAGAACAACGAAACAGATTGCTGCGCGTTCAGGAGATCCGAATGCGGAGCGCGGGCAGGAAAGGGCGCGTCGTCCCCGCACTTCCGGTTCCGGCCGCGGCAAGATACAAGACGCGATGTTGCGCAAACGCCTCGTTCTGTTCGCCGCCGTTGCCATCGCCAGCTTCCAGCCGTCTTTTGCGCAGAACACCGCGCCTCAGAACTTCGGGGCCTTCCTCGCTGCGCTCTGGCCCGATGCGCAGAAGCGCGGCGTGTCCCGAGAGACCTTTGACGGCGCGATCCGCGGCATTGCGCCGGATGCGGAAGTGCTCCGCCTCACACAAAGCCAGCCGGAATACATTCGGCCCATCGGCGACTACGTTAGAAATCGACTGACCGCGAACCTGATCGCCGCCGGCAAACGTCACGCCGAGAAATGGGCGAAGACGCTGGACGCTGTCGAGCGGAAATACGGCGTCGATAAAGAGATCATCGTCGCGATCTGGGGTCTCGAGACCGGCTATGGCGCATACACGGGCGGCAAGGACGTGATCCGCTCGCTCGCGACGCTCGCGCATGCGCGCTACCGCGGCGACTTCTTCCGCAACGAGTTGCTCGCCGCCTTCGAAGTGCTCGAAGCGGAACACATCTCGCGCGATAAGATGCGCGGCTCCTGGGCCGGCGCGATGGGCCAGCCGCAGTTCATTCCCACGAGCTTTCTCAAGTTCGCGGTGGATTTTTCCGGTGACGGCCGGCGCGACATCTGGAGCGATGTCCCGGACGTGCTCGCTTCGATCGGAAATTATCTCCGGCAGCATGGCTGGAAACCCGGGCAGCCCTGGGGCTACGAAGTCGTGATCCCCAAAGGCTTCGACTACCGCATCAGCCGCGGCACCTTCGCGGAGTGGCATGCGCGCGGTGTCCGCCGCGCGGACGGCGGAAAGTTTCCGGCGGAGGGGGATGGAATTCTGTTCTTCCCGAGCAGCGCGAGCGGGCCAGGGTTTGTGGTGACCGGCAACTACGATGCGATCAAGCGCTACAACCTTTCGGACGCCTATTCGCTCACGGTCGGCGGCACCGCCGACCGTCTGCGGGACATGCCGCCCTTTCGCGGCAAATGGCCGGAGGTGATCCCGCTCGACCGCGAGAAGCGGATCCGGATGCAGACGCTCATGCAGGCCAGGGGCTATCCGGTCAGCAATGTGGTCGGGCGGATCGACTTCGACCTGCGTGACCAGATACGGATTTTGCAGGAAAAGTTCGGGCTTCTGCCGGACGGGCATCCCAACGAAACCTTCCTCTCGAAACTCGAAGCGCTTTGAGTTCCGCTGTGCGGATACGGATGCTTAAGCATTTATCAATTGCAGGAGTGCACAGTTCGCCCGATTTCTGATCGAGGCGCGGCGTGGCTGGAATTCCTCCTGCATTCCAAGTCCGGCTTGGGCTCTACGGCTTTGCCGAGGAGAACGAGCACGACCGCGCGTTGCGCGCGCAAATCTGGGACCTGATGGCGCCGGTCGCGGGCCGGACGATCGATCTGATGATCGACAAGTCCGAGAAGGTCACCCCGCTTTACGCCCAGACACTCAACAAGAACCGCGAGGACATCAAGCGCTTCACGCTCGACGCGGTGGAGCGGTCCTGCAAGCGGCCGTTCGACGAATCCTGGGTTGCCGACGCCTATGACCGCGCCCGGTTCGAGATCGGCATCGGCCTCGACATGCGCGCCCGCGCGACGATCATCCGCGCGCTCATGAGCGCGTTTTTCCTCGTGGTCGGGAAAAAGTACTTCTATTCCGGCGCCAAGGTGGCGGCGTTCGGCGACGTCATGACCCGGCTTTCCCTGCTCGATAACGCGAACGCGATCTTCTGCCACAACGAGCTTGCGGTGAATGAGAGCAAGGACCGCGGCGACCGGCTGCAGGGCGCGATCGGCCGCTTCGGCGCGATCATGAACGAGGTGCGCGGGGCGATCGCGAGTGCGGTCAACGAGTTCGGTGCGTCGTCGCAGCGGCTTTCTTCGCTGGCGCAGAATTCCAACCATCATGCGAACGTTGCGGCCGGCATTGCCGAAAGCAGCGCGAAGAACACGAACGGCATGGCGAGCGCGGCGGAAGAGCTGTCCAGCTCGATCGGCGAAATTCGCGCGCAGTCCTCGCGCGGCGCCAGCATGGCGCTCGAAGCGGTGGATCTCGCGAACAAGGCGAACGGCATCGTGGGCTCGCTTTCCGACTCGGTCGACAAGGTCGGCTCGGTGGTCGGGCTGATCTCGCAGATTGCCTCGCAGACCAATCTGCTCGCGCTGAACGCGACCATCGAGGCGGCACGTGCCGGCGAAGCGGGCAGGGGCTTTGCGGTGGTGGCGAACGAGGTCAAATCGCTTTCGACCCAGACTTCCAAGGCGACCGAAGAGATCCGCGACCAGATCGCGAAGATCCAGGAAGCGACCAAGCTCTCGGTCCAGCAGATCGCGGCCTGCGGCGAAAGCATCGGCCAGATTGCAGCAACCGTGGAGGCCCTCTCGGGCTCCGTCGGGCAGCAGGCCGACGCCACGTCGAGCATCGCCGAGAATTCCGGCCGCACGTCGGAAGATGCGAATACGGTTGCGAAGGCAATGCAGACGGTCGCCGGCTCCATCGCGCAGACCGAGGCGGAAGCGCGAACCGCGCTCGAACTCGCATCCGGACTGAACGCCAGAGCGGCGGAGCTGGATTCCGCGGTCGAGGCTTTGCTCGAGGTCGCGAAGGCCGACGGCGAGGGCGTAAAGGCCTTCGCGGATGTCGGGCGGCGAGCCACGGCCTGAGAATCGCGAGGGGCGATCCTTGGAAAAAGGCCCCGTATCGCGAATTGCATACAATGACCGGCCGGTAACAGGCCCTTGGGGAACGGACCGAGTCCTCCCGCTAACCCATTGTAATCATTACAGTTCCAGAATCGTGACCGTTGCGTTTGTGCAACACAATGGCGGAAAGCGAGTTCCGGGTGCCCCCAAAAGCGTCATTCCAATTGAATGCAAAGTGCCATTCGCTAGGGTGATCCAGCGACAGAAGGGGGAGACCCAAGTGGGGGGAACCTTGCGTCGCACCCGTCCGGTTTTGACGGCTGATTGCCAGTTTTCAGTACGAACCTAAGAAGTTCGAGGCGGTCGCAAAGTCGGTTCCGGGTGGTTTCGCGGGGATTTTGGGCACTTTTCCAAGGGGCGTCAGCCCTCCGGAGTAAGACCCGCTCCTCAGGCAATTTTGAGAGAGAATGACTCTTTGGAGGTCACGATGAAGATGGTGAAAAGCCTCATCCTCGGCACCGCAGTCGCTTTCGCGGCTTCGGCTGGGGCGCAGGCAGCTGACCTTCCCGTAAAGGCCAAGGCGGCCGGTTACGTGAAGATCTGCCCGCAGTACGGTCCGGGTTTCTACTACATCCCGGGTACGGATATCTGCTTGAAGGTCGGTGGTTTGGTGTTCGCGGAAGCGGGCTATCACGCCTCTGGCTCAATCACGAACCTGACTTATGGCGGCACGTGGAGCCGCGACGACACTTCTCTGCAGTGGCGTTCGCGTGGCTACGTCTCGATGGATGCACGCACGGCGACGCCCTACGGCGTTCTTCGCTCGTTCATCCTCGGCGGCTTCGAGCAGCGCACCAACAACGCTGCTAACGCTCCGGCTCCGGGTGCGTTCGTTCAGTACGCGTTTATTCAGTTCGCCGGCTTCACCGCTGGTACCGCGAACTCGTTCTTTGACTTCGGCGCCAACTACCTGTCGCTGTCGGTCTCGTCGAATCCGTGGAACTGGACCAACGTGTTCGCTTACACCGCGAACCTCGGCAACGGTCTCTCGGCGTCGATCTCGCTCGAAGACTCGTCCACGAGCAAGATCGGCCCGGTCGCGACCATCCAGTCGCAGTCTCCGTCGATCGTCGGTAACATCCGCCTCGACCAGGCTTGGGGTTCGGCTCAGGTTATGGCCGCGGCTCAGGAAGGCCGCTTCCAGATCAACGGCACTCCGGCCAACAACAACGATTGGGGCTGGGCAATTGGTGCTGGTGTCGAAATCAAGCTCCCGATGCTGGGCGCTGGCGACACCATCAAGGTCATGGCTGTGACCTCTGAAGGCGCGACCGAGTACACCGGTCTGTCGGGCTCGCCGTACGGCGGCATCGGCGGCGTCGGCGTCGGCTTCGGCACCGCCGGAACCGGCTTCGCGACCGTCACCGACTGGGTCAACGCGACCGGCGTGAACACCGGCACGGACGCTTCGTCGGTCATGGTTCAGTACAAGCATAACTGGACCCCGACCGTGAACTCGAACGTTCACGTCGGCTACAACGAAGCCTACAACGTCACGGCCGCTGGCGGCTTCGGCGGACTGCAGATCGTGCAGTACGGCCACAGCCTGAAGTGGAGCCCGGTTAAGGACCTCACGCTGGCCCTCGACGTGCTCTACACGGAAACCGACGTGAACAACGTCGAGACCGACAAGGTAGCGACGTGGTTCCGCGTAACCCGTACGTTCTAATCTGACGCAAGTCTGATTGGTGAAGGCCCCGGTGGGAAACCACCGGGGCTTTTGCTTTTTTGGTCTGAACTTATCCCTCCCCTTTAGGGGAGGGTCGGCGAGCAAGGCGAGCCGGGGTGGGGTGGCAGGCTGAGAGTATCGTTTCCAAAACCCCATCTATGTTGGTGTCTACTTCTGAGTTCCAGAATCGGAGAACACGGAAGCCTTTTTCGGCAAGAATCCGGTCACGTTGGCGGTCCGCCGAGACGCCGGAATCTTCTCCATGTTGGCCGCCATCAACTTCGATGACGATCCACTCACGTAGACACGCGAAATCGACAATAAAGTTTCCTATCGGCGCTTGACGGCGGAAATGCAGATTTCTTTGCGAGCGAAGCATGCGCAAGCGAACCCATAGCTTGATCTCCTGCGAAGTCAGGCGCTTTCGAAGTTCTCGCGCTACTGCGTTGGCCATTGTCTAAAAAAGTCTATCCAGACCCCACCCGCTTCGCGCGGTCGCGCGAAGCTGCCCTCCCCTAAAGGGGAGGGAGTAACCTCACACCAATTCGCTTCCCTTTGCGTCACACCTTGCCGCGAGTTCGCGAACCGGTGCGATCGTGGTCTCATCCCAGAACACGGGCGGGTGACCGACACCCGCGATTTCGAGCGCGGTGATATCCGGGTGGCGCGACTTCATCCCGGTCACCGTTTCGCGGGAGAGCAGGTCCGAATGCTCGCCGCGCAGGACGAGTAGGGGGGCCTGTTTCAGGCCCTCGAACAGCGGCCACATCGTCGGTGCGGGAGCAGACGGATCGATCTCCCCGAGGTTCACCGAGATCGCGGGATCGGTGCGGGCCGCAACGCCTTCTGCCGTCTCGCGCCAGGTGAGACGCGCGTATCTCGCCCAGTCGGCTTCCGAGAAACCGGGGAACTCGTGCGCCATGACCGACTTCTGAATCCGTACGGCGTCGTTCCAGTCTTTCGGTTTCGGCAGCTTGCCGACATAGGATTGGATCCGCACGATGCCCGGCATCTCGAGCACGGGGCCGATATCGTTTAGCACCGCGCCCGCGATCGCCTGAGGACGCGCGGCGGTCAGCGCCATGGTGAGAATTCCGCCGCGCGACGTGCCGACGAAAATTGCGCGCGAGATAGCGGTCTGATCGAGGGCCGCAAGCAGATCGTTCAACTCGACCGGCACGGCGTAATTTCCAGGGTTCGGATCGCGGCCGGAAAGTCCGCGTCCGCGCGAGGAGAGTGCGATCACGTAGCGCGGGCGGTGCGCGTCGAATGCGAGCGCCTCGATCAGCTCGCGGAAGTCTTCGTTCGTGCGCGCAAGCCCGGGCAGGCAGACGACCGGAAGGTGTTTGCCGTCCCGCGGCCCC
>JAGXQU010000118.1 GCA_018335895.1 Hyphomicrobiales bacterium
TTTCTCGGCGAGAACGCCGCGCTCCCGCTCGATGGTAGCGGGATCGATACCCTTGGATTCCACGGCCAGCGGGTTCGCGGCAGCGATGTGCATCGCAACCATGCGGCCGATCCGGTTGAGTTCGGTGACATCGCCCTTCGATTCGAGCGCGACCAGCACGCCGATCTTGCCGAGGCCGTCGGAAATCGCCCCGTGCATATACTGCGCAACCGCGCCTTCGCTGACCGAAATCTCGGCCGCGCGGCGGAAGGTCATGTTTTCGCCGATGGTGGCAATCCCGGACGAGATCGCTTCCTCGATCGTGCTCGATCCGGCCTTCACCGCCTTGAGCTTTTCGACGTCCGTGCCGTGATGCAGCGCGGTCTGTGCGATCAGCTTCACGAGCCCCTGGAAGTGATCGTTGCGTGCGACGAAGTCCGTCTCCGAGTTCACCTCGACGACGACGCCCTTCTTGCCTTCGACGACCATGCCGACGAGGCCTTCGGCGGCAACCCGGCCCGCCTTTTTTGCAGCCTTCGACAGGCCCTTCTTGCGGAGCCAGTCGACCGCGGCCTGGATGTCGCCCTTGGTCTCGGTCAGCGCGGCCTTGCAGTCCATCATGCCAGCGCCAGAGAGTTCGCGCAGTTCCTTCACCGCGCTCGCGGAAATTTCGGCCATATCTTTTCTCCGTTACGCCGGAATTATTCGGCGTCGGCTTGGAACTTCTTCGCCTGCTCGATCCAGCCTGCGACGCGCGCAGGCAGACGAACCTCTTCGCCAACGCGATGGGCGTCGGCGCTCGTGAGTTCGGCGATCTGCGAATAGTGGAAGATGCCGAGATCGTTGAGCTGCTTCTCGACGTCCGGGCTGACGTGGCCGAGCTTCTTCAGATCGTCCGGCGTACCGCGCGGACCTGCCAGCGGCTCGAGCTTTTCCCACTCGCTCGCGGCAGGCAGCGTTTCCTGAACCGGGTCCGCGGAAGCGCCGATGTCGATGCCCGCTTCGCCCTGTGCGCGCGAGATGCCGTCGATCGCGGCCTTCGCGATCAGGTCGCAGTAGAGGTTGATCGCGCGGGCGGCGTCGTCGTTGCCCGGGATCGGATAGGTGATGCCATCCGGATTGCAATTCGTATCGATGATCGCGGCGATCGGAATGCCAAGACGGCGCGCTTCCTTGATCGCGATGTCTTCCTTATTGGTATCGATCACGAAGAGCAGGTCGGGAACGCCACCCATATCGCGGATGCCGCCGAGCGCAAGCTCGAGCTTCTCCTTCTCGCGGGAAAGCGTCAGCTTTTCCTTCTTCGTGTAGCCGCCGGCCTCGCCGGAGTTCAGCATTTCCTCGATCTTCTTCAGGCGCGAGATCGAATTCGAAATGGTTTTCCAGTTCGTGAGCGTGCCGCCGAGCCAGCGGGAATTCACGAAATACTGCGCGGAACGCTTCGCGGCGTCGGCGATCGAGTCAGCGGCCTGGCGCTTGGTGCCGACGAACAGTACGCGGCCGCCCCTGGCGACGACATCGGAAACCGCCTGCAACGCGCGCGAAAGCGCGGGCACGGTCTGCGCGAGGTCGATGATGTGGATGTTGTTGCGGGTGCCGAAGATGAACGATTGCATCTTCGGATTCCAACGATGGGCCTGATGGCCAAAGTGAACGCCAGCTTCCAATAGCTGACGCATGCTGTAGTCGGGCAGCGCCATAGTCCAAACTCCGGTTTGCCTCCGCGGACAGAGCAAGGCCACCTGGCCCTGCACCGGATGATCCCTCTCGGGATCGAAGCGTCCGCGTGCGTGATGGGCGCGTGTATAGGCGTGGTACCTGTCTTGCGCAACCCACAGGTTGCGGCGCAAGAAATTCGCCTTAATCCATTGATATTATTAGAGTTCCTGAACTTCCAGGACCCCCTCGACGGCCCGCACATTCCCCGCGATCAGCGGCGAAATCGCGTATTTCCCGGGAAGCTTGACCTCGACTTCGGATAACCCCTCGTCGAGCGAGACGATGATGTTCACCTCGCCTTTGGCCTCGGCCTTCGGTTCGGCGGGCTTGGCGTTGCCGTTTCCGTTCCCGCTGCTGCCGTTCTTCAATCGCTTCGCAATTTGCTCGATCGAAGCTTCCGGTTTCACGAAGACGGCGAGCCCGCGCTGGTTTCTTGCGGCGACATCGTCGAGAAGATCGACGCCGTAAATGCGCAGCCGCACTTCGTCGCCCTGCGCGTCCGCGCCGACCTGCACCAGCACTGCCTTGCCCGGCTCCAGCAGCTTCTGGTACTGCACGAGACCTTCCTGAAAGATCACGGCCTCGAAATAGCCGGTCGGATCGGACATGCGGATATTCGCCATGCGCGCGCCGGTCTTGGTCCGGCGCTCCTGACGCGAAACGATGGTCGCAGCCAGTCTTCCCGCTGTCGTGCCCGCGCGCGCGCTTTGCTGGAATTCCGCCCACGACTGAATCCGCAAACGCTTCAGCGCGACCGTGTAATCGTCGAGCGGGTGCCCCGAAAGATAGAAGCCGGCAGCATCGAACTCCTTGGACAGCCGCTCCGCGGGCAGCCAAGCCTCGGCGTCCGGCAGGCGCAGCGCCCCCGTATTCGAACCGCCGCCGAACAACTCGCTCTGCCCGGAAGCGCGATCCTCGCCGCTGCGCTGCGCATGGCGGAGGATCGCCTCGCAGCCCGCGAACACGCGGGCGCGGTTCTTTTCCAGCGCATCGAACGCACCGGAAGCGGCAAGGCTCTCCAGCATGCGTTTGTTGATCGACTTCGGGTCGATGCGCGAAGCGAAATCCGTCACGTCCTTGAAGGGCTTCTCTCCACGCACGGCAACGAAGGCATCGACCGCATGCGCGCCGACGCCTTTGAGCGCGGCCAGCGAATAAAAGATCGTATTGCCTTCCACCTCGAAGGCGCGGCCTGACTTGTTTACCGAAGGCGGCTCGACATTGATGTTCAGCCGCTGCGCCTCGCGGCGGAATTCCGCGAGCTTGTCGGTGTTGCCCATGTCGAGCGTCATGGAAGCGGCGAGAAACTCGACCGGATAATTCGCTTTAAGATAGGCGGTCTGGTAGGCCACCAGCGCGTAGGCCGCAGCGTGGCTCTTGTTGAAGCCGTAGTCGGCGAACTTCGCAAGCAGATCGAACACCGCCTGCGCCTGCCCTTTGTCGATGCCCCGCTCGACCGCGCCCTTGACGAAGCGGTCCTGCTGCGCGGCCATTTCCTTCTTGATCTTCTTGCCCATCGCACGGCGCAACAGGTCGGCTTCGCCGAGCGAGTAGCCGGCAAGCACCCGCGCCGCCTCCATCACCTGCTCCTGATAAACGATCACGCCGAACGTCTCTTTCAGCACGGGCTCGAGCTTGGGATGCATATAGTCGGGCTGTTCCTTGCCGAGCTTGCGGAAGCAATAGGTCGGGATGTTGGCCATCGGGCCGGGGCGATAGAGCGCGACCAGCGCGATGATGTCTTCGAACCGGTCGGGCTTCATGTCGGCAAGCGCGCGGCGCATGCCCTGGCCTTCGACCTGGAACACGCCGACCGTCTCGCCGCGCGCCAGCATCTCGTAGGTTTTCTTGTCGTCGAGCGGGATTTTGTCGATATCGACTTCGATACCGCGCTTCCTCAGAAGATCGGTCGCGGTCCGGATGACAGTGAGCGTCTTCAGACCAAGAAAATCGAACTTCACGAGCCCGGCAACCTCGACCCATTTCATGTTGAACTGGGTAACCGGCATATTGGAACGCGGATCGCGATAGAGCGGAATCAGTTCGCCGAGCGGACGGTCGCCGATCACAATGCCCGCGGCATGCGTTGATGCGTGGCGGTGCAGCCCCTCGAGCTTCAGCGCGATATCGAACGCGCGTTGCACGATGGGCTCCTCTTCCGCCGCCTGCTGAAGCCGCGCGTCACCCTCGATCGCCTTTTCGAGCGTGACCGGATTGGTCGGGTTCACCGGCACGAGCTTGCAGAGCTTGTCCACCTGCCCATAGGGCATTTCCAGGACCCGGCCGACGTCGCGCAGCACGCCGCGCGCCTGCAAAGAGCCGAAGGTGATGATCTGCGCCACACGATCGCGCCCGTAGCGCTCCTGCACATAGCGGATCACCTCGTCGCGCCGATCCTGGCAGAAGTCGATGTCGAAGTCCGGCATCGACACGCGCTCAGGGTTGAGAAATCGCTCGAACAGCAGACCGAAGCGGATCGGATCGAGATCGGTGATCGTAAGCGCATACGCGACGAGCGAACCCGCGCCGGAACCGCGGCCGGGACCCACAGGAATATTCTGCTGCTTCGCCCAGACGATGAAGTCGGCGACGATCAGGAAGTAACCCGCATACTTCATGTTGCCGATGACGTTCAGTTCGAAATCGAGCCGTTCGAAGTATTCTTTTTCGGAGTGCCCCTCCGCCGTCCCGAAAGCTTTCAGGCGCGACTTCAATCCCGCCTCAGCGCGTTTGCGCAGTTCCGCCGTTTCGTCGCTTTTCTTGCCGCCGAAGTTGGGAAGGATCGGCTTGCGCGCCGTCGGACGATAGGAGCAGCGCTGGGCGATCTCAGCCGTCGCGGCAATCGCGGCGGGAAGATCGGCAAACAGCTCGATCATTTCGTTCTGCGTCTTGAGATAGTGCTCCGGGCTCAACTGGCGGCGGTCGGTCTCGGCGACACGGCGGCCTTCAGCAATCGCAAGCAGCGCATCCTGCGCCTCGTAATCGTCGCGGGATGCAAAGAACGGCTCGTTGGTTGCGACAACCGGAATCCTCAAAGATTCCGAAAGCGAAAGCAGATGCGGCTCGGCGCGGCGCTCGCTGGTAAGATTGTGCCGTTGCAACTCGATGTAGAGACGGTCGCCGTAGATCGTTCTGAGCTTCTCAAGCCTCGCGCGGGCAAGCTCCGGCTTGTCGTTGACGAGGCGGTCGATCGGCCCCGAAGGACCGCCGGTCAGGGCGATCAGGCCTGTCGCGGCATCCATGAGCCAGTTCGCCAGCACGCGTGGCGCTTCAGTGTCCGGCGTTTCCATGAAGCTACGCGACGTCAGCCGCATCAGGTTGCGATAGCCGTCTTCCGTCGCTGCCAGCAGCACGAGATTCGGCAACGGCTGCGGGGCTGCGCCCGCGCGCACCGGAGGCTCATCCGCGAAGTCCACGGTGAGCGCGCAGCCGATGATCGGCTGCACGCCCGTCGACGCCATCTTTTCCGAGAATTCGAGCGCGCCGAAGAGGTTTCCCGTATCGGTCAGCGCAATCGCAGGCTGCCGGTCGTCGCTCGCGAGCTTGGCGAGCTTCGCGATCGGAAGCGCGCCCTCAAGCAGCGAGTAGGACGAATGTACGTGAAGATGGACGAACGGTGTCTTCGCCACGGCGGCCTCAACGACTCTGGAAAGCTATTGTCCGGACTGAGCAGAGATACGCAAATCGAGCTTGTGGACTATTCGAGTTCCACGACCTTGCCTTCACGCAAGGTCACCCGCCGCGTCATGCGCCGCGCAAGTTCGAGGTTGTGGGTCGCAATAATCGCCGCAAGCTTGGTTGCGGTCACGAGCTTCGAAAGCGTTTCGAACACGTGATCCGCGGTTTTCGGATCGAGATTGCCGGTCGGCTCGTCGGCGAGCAGCAGGCGCGGCGCATTCGCGACCGCGCGAGCAATGGCAACGCGCTGTTGCTCACCGCCCGAAAGCTCCGACGGACGGTGCTCCAGCCGCTCGCCGAGCCCGAGAAAGCGCAGCAACTCGTTCGCGCGTTTCGTAGCCTCGCGCCGGTCGAGACCTGCGATCATCTGCGGAAGTGTGACGTTCTCGCTCGCGGTAAATTCTGGAAGCAGGTGATGAAACTGGTAGACGAACCCGATTTCATCCCGCCGGATCTCGGTGCGTGCTCCGTCCGGCAGCTTCGCGGTCGGCTTTCCGTTGATATAGACCTCGCCGCCATCCGGATGCTCGAGCAATCCGGCCATGTGCAGGAGCGTCGACTTGCCGGCTCCCGACGGCGCGATCAGTGCCACGGACTCTCCCGGCCATACGGAAAGTGTAGCGCCGCGCAGAATCGCAAGCTCGTGGTCGCCCTGCACATAGCTGCGGCGAACGCCTTCGAGATGGAGTGCCGGAACCTTATTCATCATTCATACCGGAGCGCTTCAACCGGATCGAGCCGCGCCGCGCGCCACGCCGGATAGAGTGTCGCGAGAAACGACAGGATGAGTGCCATCAGGATGACTGCTGTCGTCTCGCCGCTGTCGATCCGCGCCGGCAAGCGGCTCAGATAATAAAGCTCCGGCGGGAACAACTGCGTCGAGGTCAGCCAGGACACGAAGCGGCGGATTTCCTCGATGTTGAGGCAGACGATCAGTCCGATCGCGAATCCGACCAGCGTGCCGACGATTCCGATGCTCGAGCCGGTAATGAGGAAGATGCGCATCACCGCCCATTTCGTGGCACCCATCGTGCGGAGGATCGCAATATCGTGACCCTTGTCTTTCACGAGGATGATGAGGCCGGAAATGATGTTGAGTGCCGCGACCAACACAATCAGCGTGAGGATCATGAACATCACGGTGCGTTCGACCTGTAGCGCGCTGAAGAACGATGCATTCCGCTGCCGCCAGTCGATGATATAGACCTGCCGTCCCGCATTTTCGTTAACGGCTTGCCGGTATTGCACGATCTGGTCGGCGTTGTCGGTGTAGACTTCGATCGCGCTGACGTCGCCCGCGCGGTTGAAATAGGCCTGCGCCTCCGTGAGCGGCATGAACACGAAGACGGAATCGTATTCCGACATGCCGATCTCGAAGATCGCCGCCACCTTGTAGGTCTTGATCCGCGGGGTCGTGCCCATCGGCGTTACCGCCCCGCGCGGCGAGACGAGCGTGATGTTATCTCCGGCGCGCACCGAAAGCTGGTCGGCGAGCCGCTTGCCGATCACCACACCCTGCCCCTGATCGAAATTCTCGAGCGAGCCGAACTTGATATTGGTTCCGACTGCCGGGACGCTTTTCAGGTCGCTCTCGCGGATGCCGCGCACGAGCACGCCGCCGGCATGAAACGGCGACGAGGCAAGCGCCTGTCCCTCGACCAGCGGGATAGCCCGCGAAATGCCCTTGATCTTCAGAAGCCGCTGCACGACCTCGTCATAGTCCTTTAGCGGCGTGCCGATCGGCTGAACCAGCATGTGGCCATTGAGGCCGAGAATCTTGTTCAGCAACTCGAAGCGAAAGCCGTTCATCACCGCCATCACGATGATGAGTGTCGCGACGCCGAGCATGATCCCGACGAACGAGAACCCGGCGATGACGGAGATGAATCCTTCCTTGCGGCGCGAGCGGAGGTAACGCCCCGCCAGCATCCATTCATACCGCGAGAACGGCATCGTTCCGCCCTTCGCCGCCATGATCCCTCCCGATCCTCCCGCAGCAATCAAGCCGCGAGACGCTTCACCGCATCCTCAGGCGTTATCATTTCGCGCGCGCCGCCGGCACGCTGCTTCAATTCGACCTTGCCTTCCGCAAGTCCCTTCGGCCCGACCAGGATCTGGTACGGCACACCGATCAGGTCCGCAGTCGCAAATTTCGCGCCGGCGCGGTCGTCGGTGTCGTCGTAAAGTACGTCGATCCCGCGCGCAGTCAGCTCCGCATAGAGCTTCTCGCAGGCGCCGTCAGTCGTGGCGTCACCCTGCTTCAGGTTCAGGATGCCGGCCTTGAACGGCGCAATCGCCTCCGGCCAGATGATCCCGTTCTCGTCATGGCTTGCTTCGACGATCGCAGCGACCAGGCGCGTCGGGCCGATACCATAAGAGCCCATGTGCACGAGTTCGTTCTTGCCTTCCGGCGTCTGCACCGCGGCCTTCATCGGCTCGGTATATTTCGTTCCGAAATAGAAAATGTGACCGACCTCAATCCCGCGCGCCGACATCTGCTTGTCGCCGGGAATTTTTCCGAACGCGGCTGCGTCGTGCTTCTCCGAAGTCGCGGCATAGAGCGAGGTCCACTTCCCGACATGCTTTTCGAGTTCGTTCACGTTGTCGAAGTTCACGTTCTCAGGCGGCACGTCGAAGCCGAGGTAATCCTTGTGGCAAAACACTTCGCTTTCGCCGGTAGAAGCGAGAATGATGAACTCATGCGAGAGATTGCCGCCGATCGGGCCGGTGTCGGCTACCATGGGAATGGCTTTCAGGCCCATGCGCGCAAACGTCCTGAGATAGGCGACAAACATCTTGTTGTATGAATGTTTCGCTCCCGCCGCATCCAGGTCGAAGCTGTAGGCATCCTTCATCAGAAATTCGCGCGAGCGGTAAACGCCGAAGCGAGGGCGCACCTCGTCGCGGAATTTCCATTGCAGATGATAGAGATTGAGCGGAAGGTTTTTGTATGACTTCACGTAGGCCCGGAAGATTTCCGTGATCATTTCTTCGTTCGTGGGACCGTAGAGCATTTCCCGCTCGTGCCGATCCTGGATGCGGAGCATTTCCTTGCCGTAGTCGTCATAACGGCCGCTCTCGCGCCAGAGATCCGCCGACTGAATCGTCGGCATCAGCATTTCGATCGCGCCGGAGCGGTTCTGCTCCTCGCGAATGATGTTGCAGACCTTCGAGAGAACCCGGTGCCCGAGCGGCAGCCAGGCATAGATGCCGGCCGCCTCCTGCCGGATCATGCCCGCACGCAGCATCAGCCGGTGCGAGACAATCTCCGCGTCCTTTGGCGTGTCGCGGAGGATGGGCAGGAAGTATCGGGAAAGGCGCATGGAGGCAGGGCTTTCGACTCAGAAACGGGCTGGAAGACGGGGCATGAACGCATAACGCCGCCGAATGACAAGCCCCGGAAACCGGGGGCACTCGTTGATACCCAAACCTTCTGCGATTATGTTGCGGCGCAAGAATGACAAGCAGGATCAAGGTGTTCTACGTTCCCTGACCGATTGGGAAACGGCGTCAAGCCGGGCCCAGGTCTCGGGAGGAAGAGAAACCGCATCGTCCAGGCGCGATCACGCGACGGGCGGCAAGCGGTCACCGGAAGCGGGCGAGCCTTCAAAGCTCGCCCGTTATCTTTTGTACACAGGCTTAAAGCACGACGTCCTTGAACGGCATCGGCAGGCGGTCGAGCGAAATCCATCCCGCTTTCCACATCGCGTAGCCGCTGAAGAACAGGATCGTCGAAACGATCGTCGTGGCAATCACTTTCCTGAAAAGCTGCGGCATCACAGGCGCGCCGGGATCGGTTCCCTCTTCACGCGCGACACCCGCCTCGTGCTGCGAACGCACGCCCCACGGCAGGATGGCAAACAGCACCGTCCACCACACAATGAAATAGATCGCAGCTGCCAGCATGATGTTCATGGGATCAGGCCTGCTCGATCTCCGTGAGCGTTCCGAGAAAATCCTTCGGATGCAGGAACAGTACGGGCTTGCCGTGCGCGCCGATTTTTGGATTGCCATCGCCGAGCACTCGCGCGCCGGTCGCTTTCAGCTGGTCGCGCGCCGCGAGAATATCGTCCACCTCGTAGCATACGTGATGCACGCCGCCGTCCGGGTTACGCTCGAGAAACTTCGCAATCGGCGAGTTGTCGCCGAGCGGCTCCAACAGCTCAATCTTGGTGTTCGGCAGCGTGATGAAAACGGTCGATACGCCATGATCCGGCTGCGGCACGATTGCGGACACTTCCGCGCCGAGCTTCTTCCTGTAGACTTCCGACGCCGCCTTGATGTCTTTCACGGCAATCGCAACGTGGTTGAGCCGCCCGATCATGATGCACCTCTCGAACTTCTATATCTCTAGCACGAGCACATGGCAGGTGGGCTTCTTGCTCCATGCGGCATTCACCGCGCCCCGCACGCTCCTGCGGATGGCTTCGCCGACCGCATCGGCATCGCGTCTGCGCGCCCGCGGCAGGCTCTCGAAGCCGCTGTAGATCGCTTCCACGATCAGGTCGAACATCGAACCCTCGCTGCCCGCTTGTTCGGGAATGCCCATCAACTCGACAACGGGCTCGTCCGCCATTTCCCCCCGGCCCTGCAACGCGACCGCAATCGAAATGACCCCG
>JAGXQU010000119.1 GCA_018335895.1 Hyphomicrobiales bacterium
CGGCCCGCCGCGCGGCTGCGCGAGATCGCCGACCAGAATGCCTCTCCAGCCCGCGACCTTCGGCACTTTGTTCGCGAAGCGCTCGAGGAAGGCAATCAGGTCCGGGTGCCCCCAGTTGCGGTTTCGCGACAGCCGCATGACCTGCCAGGTCTTGCCGTTCACCGGCAGCGCGATGCCGCCGGCTAGACAGCCCTTCGAATAGAACCCGATCGCGCGGGCGGCGAGCGGTGCCGCATCCGTCTTGCGGCCGAACAGTTCCTTGGCGGGGGCGTTCGGCGCGGGGTTCTGCGCGAGCGCGGCGGCCGGCGCGAGCATGGCGAGGACGATGAGGGAGAGAAAGCGCATCATGGGTTAATCCTATCTGAATCCTCCCATGCCTCCAAAAACGGGCTTCTTTCGGTAACATTTGCGCGAAAGGAGCACTGACGTACCGACTGTTGCGCTTCTGCACTTGCGAAAGCCGTTCGCGGACGGAATAAATGGCCTTGGGCTGAATCGAAATTTACGGGGCTTTTCATGAAACATTCGCTTGCCGCCGCCGCTCTCCTTTCGGCGCTTCTGCTCGCGCCCGCGCAGGCTGAAGACCGCATGGCCGTGCTGCCGATGGTTCCCGACGAGTCGCCGTCGATCGTGGTGACGATCTCGGTGCCGCGTCAGGAACTGCGGGTCGTCGTGGACGGCGTTGAGATGTATGTGTGGCCGGTATCGACCGCGCGTCAGGGCGCGATCACGCCCGCCGGCACCTTCAAGGCCCAATTGCTCTCCGCAAACCATTTCTCGCGCCTCTTCAACAACGCGCCGATGCCGTTTGCGATCTTCTATGACGGCCATTACGCGATCCACGGCACGACTGCCGTGTCGATGCTCGGCCGCCCGGCCTCGATGGGCTGCACGCGGCTGCACACCGACAACGCGAAGAAGCTGTTCGAGATGGTGCAGAAGCGCGGCCAGAAGAGCCTTCAGGTCGTAGTCGTGCGCGAAGAAAAGCCCGCAGCGACTGCTTCACTCACGCGCTGAGTTCCGCAAAGGAAAAACGAAACGCCCCGCCAGAGCGGGGCGTTTTTGTTTGCGAATTCCGGTTGGGCCGTCTGATCATTCGATCACGATCTCTCCTGTCATGCCGTGCTCGGCGTGTGTCTTGCCGTCGCTCCCGCGAATGCCGCAGACGAGATCGGTGAAGCGTCCAGTCGCGACCGGTACGAACCACCATTCTGCGGCGTGCCCGGGATAAACTTCGATCTCGCGGATTGCACCCTTAAATTCGGCGAGCGTCACGAGCTTGCCGTCGCGGGTCTCCGTGACCTGCACCTTGCGGGTCCAGATCGCCTGCGAGAACGAGTGCGACGTGAAGTAATGCGGATCGTTGCTCAGGTTGCGGAGCACGAGTTTGTAAAGCTTGCCGGTTTCGAATTTGAGCTTGTCCGGAAAGAAAGCGTGGTGTCCGGGCTTGCCGAGATCGACAACGATCTCGACAGGCTGCTGGCGTGAAAGGTCGCCGCCAGCCTGCGCGGCGGCTGCGAAAACAAGGGCGCATGACAGCGCGAGGAGATTTTTCAAGACCGTCTGGAAACGCATGGATTTCCCCCGAAAGAGAATCCGAGCCTATTGCAATTGCGAATTAGTTGCAAGTAGGAAGCTTTCGGTCTAGCCCCTGCGTTTGGGCGCTTTGGCCTTTTTCTTACGCGGCGCGCTCTTCTTGGCCTTGTTTCGCGATCTCGTCTTCGCCGCCTTCTTCGCAGTGCGCGTCTTCGCGGCCTTGCTGCGCTTTGCTGAAGCGGTGCCGCCTTTGCGCCCGCCCTTCTTGTAGACCTCTTTATTCTCGGGCTTGCCGCGGCCGGAGCCGCTCAGCTCTCCGCCGCCGTGGATCTTGTTCACGATGGCCCAGGCGCGGGCCTCGGCTTCGTCCTCCGGCATGCCGCGCTTCTTATAACTTTCCTCGATATATCCGGCCTTGCGCTTCTGCTTGTCGGTATAGGCCGACTTGTCGCCGCGGGGCATTTGCATCTCCCATCAATTCGTCTGGCGCGAACGCGGATCGAACGTGCTGGTTCCACGCGGGAACCATGACTTGGTTCCACGGTTTTCCCTGTACGCGGGGGCGTACATTCCATGAGGAGGATCAAATGGCGACAGCAGCACCGCGCGCGATGGCGGACACCGCACACACCAAGCTCACGCATGACCTGATCGAGAGCGACCGCGTCGAGGGTACGAATGTGTATCGCTCCGACGGAACCAAGATCGGCTCGATTGAGCGCGTGATGATCGACAAGTATTCCGGGCAGGTGGCCTATGCCGTGATGAGCTTCGGCGGCTTCCTCGGCCTCGGTCACGATCACTACCCGATCCCGTGGGCGAAGCTCGACTACAACCCGAAGCTCGGCGGTTACGAGGTCAACATCACCGAGGACGAACTGAAAAACGCGCCGCACTTTGACCCGGGCAAGGAATATTCCTGGGACACCGTTCAGGGCCAGAAAATCTACGGCCACTATGGTGTGCCGACCTACTGGGCGTAACGCCCGCCTGTTTCACAGGAAACGCGTGAAACAAAACGCCCCGCGAAAGCGGGGCGTTTTCTCGTGTGTCGAGTATTCTGCAGAGTACTAAAACATCAAACGTCTTGATGGCGGGTTGCGAGCCGAAGCCCAAGTCTATCAGACACGTAAGCCGTATGCAGTTCCCGCGGGCAGCGAAGAACGAGCGCTAGTATTTCTACCCATCCACCTTCAGCGCCGCGATGAACGCTTCTTGCGGAATGTCGACCTTGCCGTATTGGCGCATTTTCTTTTTGCCCTCTTTCTGCTTGTCGAGGAGCTTGCGCTTGCGGGTGGCGTCGCCGCCGTAGCATTTTGCTGTCACGTCCTTGCGGAGCGCGCGCACGGTTTCGCGCGCGATCACCTTGCCGCCGATTGCGGCCTGGATCGGCACCTGGAACATGTGCGGCGGGATCAGTTCTTTCAGCTTCTCGCACATCGCGCGGCCGCGCTGTTCGGCGCGCGTGCGATGAACGAGCATCGCCAGCGCATCCACCGGCTCGTTGTTGACTAAAATGGATAGCCGCACGAGATCGCCGGGGCGGCGGCCGATGATCTTGTAGTCGAACGAGGCATAGCCCTTCGAGATCGATTTCAGCCGGTCGTAGAAATCGAACACCACTTCGTTGAGCGGCAATTCATATTCCAGCATTGCGCGCGCGCCGACATAAGCGAGGTTCTTCTGGTTGCCGCGGCGGTCCTGACAGAGCTTGATCACCGAGCCGAGATACTCGTCGGGTGTCAGAATTGTCGCCGTGATCCAGGGCTCGTGAATTTCCTCGATTTTCATGACATCCGGCATGTCGACCGGATTGTGCAGTTCCATCACGCTGCCGTCGGTCTGACGGATCTCGTAGATCACCGAAGGCGCGGTCGCGATGAGTTCCAGATCGAACTCGCGCGACAAGCGCTCCTGAATGATCTCGAGATGAAGAAGCCCGAGGAAGCCGCAGCGGAAGCCGAAGCCGAGCGCGGCGGAGGTTTCCATTTCAAAGGAAAAGCTCGCGTCGTTCAGGCGCAGCTTCGACATCGCCGCGCGGAGATTCTCGAACTCCGCGGCATCGACCGGGAAAAGACCGCAGAACACTACCGGCTGCGCCGGGCGGAAACCGGGCAGCGCCTTTTCGACCGGCTTCTTGTCGTCGGTGATGGTGTCGCCGACGCGCGTGTCCGCGACTTCCTTGATGGATGCCGTGAAGAACCCGATTTCGCCGGGGCCGAGTTCGTCGACCTCGACCTTCTTGGGATTGATGACGCCGACACGATCCAGATCGTAGGCCGCCTTTGCACCCATCATGCGGATGCGCTGGTTCTTCTTCATGGTGCCGTCGATGATGCGCACCAGCACGACGACGCCGAGATAGGCGTCGTACCAGCTATCGACCAGGAGCGCCTTCAGGGGCGCGTTGCGGTCGCCTTTCGGCGCCGGCAGTTTGTGAACGATGGCTTCCAGCACATCCGGCACGCCTTCGCCGGTTTTGGCCGAAATGCCGATCGCGCCGGAGGCGTCGATGCCGATCACTTCCTCGATCTGCGCCTTCACCTTTTCCGGCTCGGCCGCGGGAAGATCGATCTTGTTCAGTACCGGCACGATCTCGTGATTGTTGTCGATGGCCTGATACACGTTGGCGAGCGTCTGCGCCTCGACACCCTGCGAAGCGTCCACCACGAGAAGCGAGCCCTCGCAGGCGGCAAGGGAGCGGTTCACCTCATAGGCGAAGTCGACATGCCCCGGCGTGTCGATCAGGTTCAGCACATAGGTCTGGCCGTTTTTCGCTTTGTAGTTCAGGCGCACGGTCTGCGCCTTGATGGTGATGCCGCGCTCGCGCTCGATATCCATGTTGTCGAGCACCTGCTCCTTGCCCGCCATCTCGCGGGCGTCCATCGCGCCGGTGAGCTGGATCAGCCGGTCGGCAAGCGTGGACTTCCCGTGGTCGATATGCGCGACGATGGAGAAGTTGCGGATGTTTTCGATGGGCGTTGGCATGGCGCGCGGGTGTTAGCACCTACATTCGGGCACGCCTAGGGCACAGAATGTCATCGCCGGTTCAAGCCCCTACCTTTATCCCTCCCCGGAAGCGGGGGAGGGAGGCGAGCGATAGCGAGCGGGTGGGGGGAATCGGGTAAAGTTGGTGCATGAAATCGCCGCCCTCGATTCGCCCCGCCACCGAGGCGGACCTGCCCGCGATTCTCGCGATCTATAACGACGCGGTCGAGAACACGACCGCGATCTGGAACGAGAAACCCGCCGATCTCGCAAACCGCAAGGCGTGGTTTTCCGAGCGGACGGCCAAGGGTTTTCCGGTGCTGGTCGCCGAGCGCGACGGCGTGATCGGCTATGGCTCGTTCGGCGACTTCCGTCCTTTCGACGGCTATCGCGTAACCGTCGAGCATTCGGTCTACGTATCGAAAGATGCGCGCGGGCAGGGAGCGGGCGAAGCGTTGCTCGCGGCGCTGGTTGCGGAAGCGAAGCGGATGCAGAAGCACAACATGATCGGCGGGATCGATGCGTCGAACGCACCGTCGATCGCGCTGCATGTGAAATTCGGCTTCGAGGAAGTGGGCCGGATGCCGGGCGTCGGCGAAAAGTTCGGGAAGCCGCTCGATCTCGTGTTGATGCAGAAAGTGCTCTGAGAGCTTCCGGCTTCGGAGCAAAGAAAAACGCCCATCCCGGCCTCGGCCGGAATGGGCGTCTTTGCGTTGGTATGAAGGCTTAGTAGCGGTAGTGGTCCGTCTTGTACGGGCCTTCCGGCTTCACGCCGATATAGCTCGCCTGATCCGGACGGAGTTGGGTCAGCTTCACGCCGATCTTCGCGAGATGCAGGCGCGCGACTTTTTCATCGAGCGACTTCGGCAACACATAGACTTCCTTCTTGTACTTGCCGTCCTTGTTGTTCGCGAAGAGTTCGATCTGTGCAAGCGTCTGGTTCGTGAACGACGCCGACATCACGAACGAGGGGTGACCCATCGCGTTGCCGAGGTTCACGAGGCGGCCTTCCGACAGAAGGATGATGCGGTTGCCGTTCGGAAACTCGATTTCGTCCACCTGCGGCTTGATGTTGGTCCACTTGAAGTTCTTGAGCTGTGCGACCTGAATTTCGTTGTCGAAGTGGCCGATGTTGCAGACGATGGCCCGGTCCTTCATCGCGCGCATGTGCTCGAGCGTGATAATGTCCTTGTTGCCGGTGGCGGTGACATAGATGTCGGCGCGCGGCAGCGCGTCTTCGATGGTCACGACTTCGTAGCCTTCCATCGCCGCCTGCAGCGCGCAGATCGGGTCGATTTCGGAGACCAGCACGCGACAGCCGGCCTGGCGAAGCGAAGCCGCCGAGCCCTTGCCGACGTCGCCGAAGCCCGCGACGAACGCGACCTTGCCCGACATCATGACGTCGGTGCCGCGGCGGATGCCGTCGACGAGCGATTCACGGCAGCCATAGAGGTTGTCGAACTTCGACTTCGTGACCGAGTCGTTGACGTTGATTGCGGGCCACAACAGCGTGCCCGCCTTCTGCATGTCATAGAGACGATGCACGCCGGTAGTGGTTTCTTCCGAGACGCCCTTGATGCTGTCCGCAATCGCCTGGAAGTAGCCCTTCGGCTTTTCCTTGAGCTGTTTCTTGAGCAACGCGAAGAACACTTCCTCTTCTTCCGAACCCGGCTTGTCGAGGAACGCGGTGTCGCCCTTCTCGGCGCGCAGGCCGAGGTGGACGTACATGGTCGCGTCACCGCCGTCGTCGAGGATCATGTTCGGATGACCGCCGCCGTGCCAGTCGAACAGCATTGCGGTGTAATCCCAATATTCCTTCAGCGTTTCGCCCTTGACTGCGAACACGGGAATGCCGGCCGCGGCAATCGCGGCGGCGGCGTGGTCCTGCGTCGAGTAGATGTTGCACGAGACCCAGCGGATGTCGGCGCCGAGCGCTTTCAGCGTCTCGATGAGCACGCCGGTCTGAATCGTCATGTGCAGAGAGCCTGCGATGCGCGCGCCTTTGAGCGGCTGCTTCGGGCCGTACTCTTCGCGCGTCGCCATCAGGCCGGGCATTTCGCTCTCTGCGAGCGAGAGTTCCTTGCGGCCGAAATCGGCGAGGCCGATATCAGCGACGATGTAGTCCTTGGCGACGGCCTTCAACGCAGCGGTCATGACGATCCTTCAATGTTGCTTTTCAAAAAGGGGAAGGGCGCGGGCATGCCCGCGCGATTTCTGACGTGGCTATAGCAGCCACACCCGCGCATGGCAACAGACATATAAAGATTTCTTTATGTCGTTCAACCAAGCGTGGATAGGGCTATAAGCAGGGCCCGACCCGTTCCTCGAAGGCCCTCCGTGTCAAAAACAGCAATGAAACTGGCTTCCGGCAGCCTGCTTTTGGTCGCGGCGATCTTCCTGATTTCGATGAACCTTCGTCCAGCGATCACGGGCGTCGGGCCGGTGCTCGAATTCATCCGCGCCGACACGGGTCTTTCGGCATTGATGGCCGGCGTTCTGACCTCAATCCCGCTTGCGGCCTTCGCGCTGATGTCACCTTGGGCCGCGCCGATCGGGGGCAGGCTAGGTATAGAGCGGGCGATCTTCATCGCGCTCCTCGTGCTCGCGGCAGGCGTGCTGCTTCGCGCGGTGCCTTCATTGTTTGCGCTCTATGCCGGGTCGATCCTGCTCGCCTCCGCGATTGCGGTCGGCAACGTGCTGGTGCCGGGACTGATCAAGCGGGATTTCCCGGACAAGGTCGGCTTGATGACGAGCGTCTATGCTACGACGCTCGCGACTTTCGCATCGCTGTCTTCCGGCATCGCCGTGCCGCTTGCGAACAGTCTGCCCGGCGGCTGGCGCGGTTCGCTCGCAGTCTGGTTCGTGCCAGCGATCATCACCGCGATCATTCTGCTGCCCTTGTTGAAGAACACAACAAAGCCGCTCCCTCAGCCGGGCGACAAAGTAATGCAGAGCGTGTGGCGCTCGAAGCTCGGCTGGCACGTCACGCTGTTCATGGGCCTGCAATCCATGAGCTTCTATACGATCCTGAGCTGGCTCTCCTCGATCCTACTGGACCAGGGCTATTCGCCTGTGAACGCGGGCTGGATCACGGCGCTGTTTCCGGCGCTCGGCATCCCGGTCGGATTCGTATTTGCGCCGATCGTCTCGCGCTTCAGCAATCAGAGCGGTCTCAGCGCGTTCTGGAGCCTTGTCATGCTCTCTGGCTATGTCGGTATGATTTTTCTGCCGCAGCTCACCGTGCTGTGGGTGATCGTGTCGGGCGTGGCACTCGGGTTCTGTTTTCCGCTCGCCCTCGCATTCTTCGCGTTGCGCGCATCCGACACGCGGCAGGCCTCAGCTCTCTCAGGCATGGCGCAGTCGGTCGGCTACGGCATAGCCGCCACGGGCCCGGTGCTCTTCGGTGCGCTGCACGATCTGACGCACGGCTGGATCGCGGCACTCTGGATGCTCGTAATCTGTGCGGGCGCGCAGGCTTATCTCGGCTGGTACGCAGGAAGAAAAGGGCACATAGGCGACGCGGCCGACGCGCGAGTCTAAGTATTATTCTTCCTCGCCGAACTTGGTCGCGAGCAGATTTTCGAGTGCGTCGAGCGCCCGCTTCGCGTCAGTGCCGGAGCACGTGACCTGGATGGTCGTGCCGGGTCCCGCCGCGAGCATCAGAAGGCCCATGATCGAATCGCCGTTCACGGTCTCGCCGCAGCGGGTGACCTGAATCTTGGCGTCGAACTTTTCCGCCATCTGTACGAACTTCGCCGAAGCGCGTGCGTGCAGTCCGCGCTTGTTGATGACGGGTAACTCCTTCGAGACCGCGCCTGCGGGCACCGCAGCGTTCGGCTTGCACTCTTCTTCAGGGGGCAGTTCGGATTGCGACACGTTACTTCACTTCCCCGTGCCGGCGAGCACGCGGCTTGCGATGTTGATGTATTTGCGCCCGGCTTCCTGGGCCTGCGACACCGCCTGCACGAGCGGGGTATCGCCCCGCACCTTCGCAAGTTTGACCAGCATCGGCAGGTTGATGCCGGCGACGACCTCGACGTTCGGCGTGTTCATCACTGAGATCGCGAGATTGGAAGGTGTGCCGCCGAACATGTCGGTGAGAATGGCAACGCCGCCGCCGCTGTCGACCTTCCTGACAGCCTCGATGATCTGCTTCCGGCAGCCCTCGATATCGTCATCCGGCCCGATCATGACGGTTTCGATCTGCTTCTGCGGGCCGACGACGTGTTCGAGCGCCGAGCGGAACTCGACGGCAAGACGGCCATGGGTGACGAGAACGAGACCGATCATCAGCTCCGCCGGGATGGCTATTGATTCTTGCCCGGCTCCTCCCGCGGGTCGGTGCGGGACGCGCATATTCGTTAGGTGCATTGCGGAATGCAAGCCTCAGATGTCCGTTGCGTTACCGCCGAGCGCATGCAGGACCAGCGGCAGGGGATCCGAGCCTTTCGGCACGGGCAAGCGCGGCAATCTGACGCCCAGTATCTCGGTTTGCTGCGCCCGAGGTGCCGGAACCCGCTCGCCGTCTTCGGCATCGAGATCGACCACAAGTCCGACCCTGGCAAACGGCTCGAACGGCACCTCGTGTACCCCCGAGCCGCGCAGTTCGATCTTGCCTGCGATCGTCTTCGGGACCGCGGCCATAAGCGCGCCGTTCACGGCGGAAAGGGCTACGCGATCGTCGGCGATGAGTTGCGCGAAGTGAAGCTTGCCCTGCTTCGCCGCTTCCAGAAGTCGCCAGGCGAGTTTTGATTTCCCCGCGCCCGAAGGCCCACGGATCAGGAGCGCGCGCGGCCCGGCCAGCACCGCAGTCGCGTGTTCGGTGCCGTGCTCGGTGCGCATCAGCTTTGCGCGACCGGAAGCCGGATCACGAAGCGCGCACCGGCAATTCTCGGCATTTCGCCGGCCTTCTCGGCGGGCGCGAGACGGTTCTCCGCCCAGATGCGTCCGCCGTGCGCTTCGACGATCTGCTTGGAGATCGAAAGGCCGAGACCGGAATTCTGTCCGAAGCGGTGCTCGGGGCGATCGGTGTAGAAGCGCTCGAAAATCCGTGTGAGTGCTTCCGGACGCACACCGGGACCTTCGTCCTCGACCGAAATCTCGATCTCGCCTCCCGCACGTTTGCACGACACGCGCACCTTGCTGTTTTGCGGCGAAAAGGATCGCGCGTTCTCGACCAGGTTGTCGATCACCTGGCCCAGCCTCGAGTCGTTTCCGAGAATGGTGAACCTCGAGCCCGGTGCGTCCTTCGGCTCGAATGCGATCTCCACCTTCACGCCGTCTTCGCGCGGGACGTCGTTTACTAGATTGGATATGGCCGAGAGCAACTTTCGGATATCGACCGGTTCGGCGTCGTGACGCAGAAGATCCGCGTCGAGGCGGCTGGCGTCCGAAATATCGGAAATAAGACGATCCAGACGCCGGATGTCGTGCTGGATCACGTTGAGCAGCCGCTGGCGCGACTCCTCCGACTTGGCGAGCGGCAGAGTCTCGATCGCCGATCGCAGCGAAGTCAGCGGGTTCTTGAGTTCGTGTGCCACATCGGCGGCGAAGCTTTCGATTGCCTCGATCCGTGAATAGAGCGAGTTCGTCATGTCGCGGAATGCGCCGGACAGATGCCCGATTTCGTCCGCACGCGCCGTCATGTCGGGTATCTCGACGCGCGAGCGCGTGCGCCGCCGCACATGTTCGGCGGCCTCCGCGAGACGGCGCATCGGCCGCGCAATCGTGCCTGCGAGAAAGAGCGAGAGCACGATCATCACCGCGGCCGCGACCAGAAAGACGCGCACGATCACGAGCCGCTCGGATTCGACAGCGTTGTCGATTTCTCCGCCTTGCGTTTGCAGCATCAATACGCCGAGCACGCTACGGTAGCGCTGCACGGGGATCGCAACAGAAATGATGACTTCGCCGCGCTCATTGACGCGCACTTCGCTGTCGGGCTGGCCGGCCATGGCGCTTGCGACTTCGGAATATTCCTTGCCGTTCGCGGCACCTATTTCCTTGTAAATGGGGAGGCCGCCGGAACGGAAATAAAGCCGCACGCGGCGCCACCAGGCGCGGATCGGATTGATCTGCGGCTGCTGTTCACTGAGACTCGGCAGATCGAAACGAAGGATTTCTCCGGTCACGCTGAGCGTGCGGGAGTCGAGCAGCAACCCGCCGTCGCGGTCGTAGATGCGCGCTCGCGTATTGGTCGGCACGATCAGGCGCCGCAACAGCGGCGCGACGGTCTCGGGGTTGATCGGAAATTCGAGCGCCGTGAAGTCGTCGCTCGGCACATAGCTTTCGCCGGCTTGCAGTTCGAGGAGTTTGTCGGGATCGATCGGAATGTTGCTCGCGTCGGTGCGCGTCGTGCTTGCGATCGCAGCCGCCATGATCTCGCCTTGCGTGAGCAGACTTTGCACACGCGCTTCGATCAGGCCCGCGCGATATTCCGACAGATAGAGAATGCCGGCGACGAGCGACGCGAGACCGACGAGATTGAGGAGAACGATGCGGCGCCGGAGCGAAGAGAAGCCCTGATGGGCAAGAAAAGCGCGCAGACGCCGAAGCCAGCCGGCATTTTCCGGAAGCGCAGATTCCGGACTCGGTTCGTTTGCCGGCCGCTTCGCCAGACCGAACCAGTAGCGCAGTTCCATCGGATCGAGGATGCGCGGAGCGAGCGAGCGAAAGCCGCGCTTGCCGGAGACACCGGACGTGTCTTGTGCGGGCTTTTCCACGTCTGCCTTCATGGGCCCCGGCCGCGGGCTATTTCCCGCGCCTTCGTTACGCTTCCTTGAAGCGGTAACCGACACCATACAACGTTTCGATCATCTCGAAATCGTCGTCGACGGCCTTGAACTTCTTGCGAAGCCGCTTGATGTGGCTGTCGATGGTGCGGTCGTCGACATAGACCTGATCGTCATAGGCCGCATCCATCAGCGCGTTGCGGCTCTTCACGACGCCCGGACGCTGCGCGAGCGCCTGCAGGATAAGGAACTCAGTGACGGTCAGCGTGACCGGATCGCCTTTCCAGGTGCAGGTATGGCGCTCGGGGTCCATCTTGAGCAGACCGCGTTCGAGAACCTTCGCGGTCTCTCCGGCTTCCTTCTGCGGCAACTGATCCTTCGGAATGAAGCGGCGCAACACCGCTTTGACACGCTCGACCAGAAGACGCTGCGAGAAGGGTTTGCGGATGAAGTCGTCGGCGCCCATCTTGAGGCCGAAGAGCTCATCGATCTCCTCGTCCTTCGACGTGAGGAAGATCACCGGCAGGTCCGACTTCTGGCGGATGCGGCGAAGCAACTCCATGCCGTCCATGCGGGGCATCTTGATGTCGAGGATCGCGAGATCCGGTGGGCTCGACTTGAAACCTTCGATCGCCGACGCGCCGTCGGTGAAGGTGAGGATCCGGTAGCCCTCGGCTTCGAGTGCGATGGAAACGGAAGTCAGAATGTTGCGGTCGTCATCAACAAGCGCGATGGTCGGCATGCAATCTCCTGTCCGGACCTGTCTAGCCCCGGAATCAAAGGCACTGGAACTGTAGGGGCCGTTCAAACAATTATGGCAGGGCCGAAATGTGACGGCCCCCGCCGGCTGGATGCAACCTAGCGGCCTGGACCAGGAAACGTAACCCCTTAAAAGAATTACATTTTCTCCATAATTCAGATGTCAGAGGACGATTTTCAGTCTCCCAAGGCCCACGCCCGCTTCATCCTGCGGGAGGCTCTGTTCGGTTCGCTCGCGACCGAAGGCGAGGGCGGATACCCTTTTGCGTCGCTGGTAGGGGTCGCTGCGATGCCCAGTGGCGCTCCGGTCATGCTGCTTTCCAACCTCGCGAAGCACACCCACAACATCCGGAAAGACCCTCGGGTTTCATTGCTGCTTACGGAAAAGTCGAAGGATCAGGACCCGCTCCAGGCTGGCCGCCTGACGGTGACGGGCGAGGTCGTAGAGGTCGGAAAGGACGAGGTCAGGGCCCGCTATCTCGTCCGGCATCCCGAGGCCTCCAAATATGTCGATTTCGCCGACTTCGGCTTCTGGGGGCTCGCGATCGAGCGCGGCCATCTTGTCGCGACCTTCGGCAGAATCTCGGACCTCACGGCCGCAGACCTGCTTCTTTCTGGAGGACAGAACTGGTCAGCAGCGGGCTCGCGCGGCTGAGAATTAACCTTGGCGAGCGGGGACTTACCCTTCGGTCCCGGATGTTTCGCGTTGCAACGAAACTTCAGCCGTCCGCTATGACATAAAGGCTTCACAAGCCGGGGGCCTCTCACTATGGTCCCGCGCTTTCCGGGGGTAAGGCCTTTGGGGACGGGCTGTTTTGCCCATTTGCCGCCCTCTTGTACGAGAAAAGCACAGCGGTCGAAGCCATCGGCATCTGGCCGGGCGATCGGGAGGAAGTTTCGTGAACGAGTCCGGTATCAGAAGCGCGTACGGCGCCGACAAATTCGGTTTTTCGGGTCTCAAGGCGGTCCACTGGAATCTCCAGACGCCAGCGCTTTACGAGCATTCGCTTCAGCGCCACGAGAGCCAGATCGTCGCCGGCGGCGCGCTTTGCGCGGAGACTGGTCACCACACCGGCCGCTCGCCGAAAGACAAACACACGGTCGTCGATGAACTCACCGAGAAGAAAGTCTGGTGGGACAACAACAAGAAAGTCTCGAAAGAGCACTTCAACAATCTGCTCGCCGACTTCATCGCCCACGCCAAAGGCAAAGAACTCTTCGCACAGGACCTCTACGGCGGCGCCGACAAGAACTATCGCATCAAGACGCGCGTCTACACCGAACTAGCCTGGCACTCGCTTTTCATCCGCACGCTCCTGATCCGCCCCGAGGCCGACGAGCTTGCGAGCTTCGAACCCGAACTCACCATTCTCGATTTCCCTTCATTCAAGCCGGATCCGAAGCGGCACGGTGCCCGCGAAGGCTCCGACACGATGGTCGCGATCGACTTCACCCGTAAGATCGTTCTGATCTGCGGTTCGTCCTATGCGGGCGAGATGAAGAAGTCCGTCTTCACGACGCTGAACTTCTATCTGCCGCAGCAGGGCGTCATGCCGATGCACTGCTCCGCGAACGTCTCGAACGACGGCAAGGAGAGCGCGCTCTTCTTCGGTCTCTCGGGCACCGGCAAGACCACGCTCTCGGCCGACCCGAACCGCACGCTGATCGGCGACGACGAAACCGGCTGGGGGCCCGAAGGCATCTTCAATTTCGAAGGCGGGTGCTACGCCAAGACCGTGAATCTTTCCAAAGAAAACGAGCCCATGATCTGGGACGCGACCAACCGTTTCGGCGCGATCCTCGAGAACGTAGGCTTCGACTCGGTCACGCGCGTTCCCGACTACACCGACATCTCGAAGACCGAGAATACGCGCTCGGCCTATCCGCTCGATTTCATCCCGAATGCGTCGCGCACCGGCCGCGCCGCGCATCCGAAGAACATCATCATGCTGACCGCCGACGCTTTCGGCGTGATGCCGCCGATCGCGAAGCTCTCGCCCGAACAGGCGATGTACCACTTCCTTTCGGGCTACACCGCGAAGGTCGCGGGCACCGAGAAGGGTCTCACCGGCGTGGAGCCGGAATTCTCGACCTGCTTCGGTTCGCCGTTCCTGCCGCTGCATCCGTCGGAATACGCGAAGCTCCTGAAGGAATATATCGCCAAGCACGGCGTCGATTGCTGGCTCGTGAACTCAGGCTGGACCGGCGGCAAGTACGGCGTCGGCCGCCGCATGCCGATCAAGGCGACCCGCGCGCTTGTGACTGCCGCGTTGAACGGTTCGCTCAAGGACGCGGACTTCCACACCGATCCTTATTTCGGCTTCGCAGTTCCGAATTCGGTCCCCGGCGTCGAGCCGCATTTGCTCTATCCGTCGAAGACCTGGAGCAACAAGGCGGAGTTCGACGAGACCGCAAAGAACCTCGTCGGCATGTTCCAGAAGAACTTCCAGAAGTTTGAGAGCCATGTCGACGCGGCCGTGAAGCACGCCGCACCCCAGATCAGGCTCGCTGCGGAATAAACGCGGCCTAAGATTTCGTCAGTTTATGCGCGCCGGCGGCCCTGCTGCCGGCGCGTTTGCGTTCGGCGAAAGCACTTCGGGCGAGGAGAGTTCGGGTGAGTGGCTTTGCGCCACCGGCTCCGAAACGCTGAGCACCGGCATTGTCCTCGCGAACGTCGCGTGGGGGTTGTCCTGCAGTACCCGCATCGTCGAGATCTGCTTACGATCCGCGGCACTTACGTTCTTGGCGTTCTCTATCGGAGTGAAGTTGCCGCCCTCAGGGGTAGCCGGGCCGCTCAGGAACACGACCACCTCTTTCGAACGGACGACGATGTCGCCGCCGCGTAGCGTCGGGTCCTCTTTGATATCGACATTGACGACACCAAAGGGGTCGCGGCCGTTGCACGTGCAGTTGTCAACGATACCGTTGCGATAGGCGAACGCAGCAGGGAGGCTCGTGTATGCTTTGCCATTCTTGGTGGTCGCATGCTCTATGCCGGCGCCGCGGAAAATCGCGGTCTCTGCGGAGGGGCACATGGCTTTGCATATCTTGTCGACAGAAACGTCGTCGCGTGTGCGGCCATTTATCGGAAAGTACTTTCCGTCGCACGTGCGCACGCAGTAATGCGCATAAACCCTGCCTGCGGATTTTTCCTCAATCCGCTCTATCTCGAGACCGCGAAACATTCCGAACAGGTCATCGAGAAAGCTGCCCCTGTTTTGATGCGGGCTGGAGCTCGGCGGCGCTGCTGCATGCGGTTGACGAAAAAACCCGAAAAACGACTGGGCCGCTGCGGGCACTGTCATCACCGCCATCGCAGTGCCGGCCAAGACCGCTGAGAACAACGCGAAGCGAATATATCGAACCGCGGGCATTTCCGCCTCTGTTCTGGAACATTGCTGATCTGGATTTCCAGCCGATACGGAGGCCGGAACAGACGTGACGTGCCATTCAACGCTTCACGTTGAAGAAGGTTGCTTCGGAACAGAGTGAAATAGCGTCGTTTTTGATTGGAACTTATGGCCCGCGGCCGGTCCGCGGGGTCATGCTGCTCGGATCGAGGAAACCGGAGACGGCTGTTGGGAAACAGCTATTGAGGCAGCGGCACCGGCGCCGCCACGGGCGCGTTTGCGTTCGGTGCAATCGCGTCCGGACTGCGCTGCTGGAGCTCCGGCGCCGTTTCCATGACCGGCATCGTCTTTGCGAAGGTCGCGTGCGGATTATCTGGCAGGATTTTAATGGCCTGAAGCTGCTTCACATAGGCGGCGCCCCAACCCGCGCGTTCGATCGGCGTAAAGTTTTTCCCGCCGCGAAACACAGTGAAGCCGGTTTCGCCCACCACCAGATCGCCGCCCTCCAGCGTCAGGTCGTTCTCCAGCGGGACGTTCACGATGCCGAAGGGATCGCGTCCGTTGCAGCTACAGTTCTCCACGATCTTGGTGCGGTAGAGGAATGCGTTCGGTGACGCGGTATAGCGCTGGCCATCGCTGGCGAAAGAATTATTGATGCCGCGCCCGCTGTACACTTTGGTTGGCGTAGCCGGGCACATCGCGCTGCAAATTTTATCGAGTGGAATATCCTTGCGCTCGCCGCGGCTGATCGGAAAGAACTTCCCGTCGCAGATGCGCACGCAGTTGTGCTGGAGCACGTCCTGCGGATTTTCCTCGTCGTGACGGCCGAAGATTGTGCCGAAGAAATCGGAGAACGAGCCGCTGTTGGAGCGCCGGTCGTCGCGGTAGGGCGCGGGCGGCGATTTCCGGTATCCGCCATAGATACTGTAGAAGACCTGCGCGTCGGCAGGCCCGCCGGAGAGCGGGATCATGGCGAGCGAAAGAATCGCGGCCCCCGTAACGGCGGACAGAAAAGCGGCTATCGAACGACGTACGGCCACCTTCGCAATGCCTCCAGCCATTCTTCCCGGGCAGACTCTGCAGCCGCGGCCCTGCCTTCGGAAATGCCCGGCCCGCGGAAAGTTCGGGGCCGTATTCGAGCCGACTACAGGGCTTTTGGCCAGAACTACTTCTTCAAGAATTCGTCAGCCGTAAATAGCGCGCGGAAGCACAAGCCGGCCTTGCCGAAGGTTTCGGTAGCGCCTTCCTGCCGGTCTACGATGGTCAGGACCAGAGAAACCTTGGCGCCGGATTCCTTTGCGGCATTCGCGGCTTTCAGTGCGGATTCGCCGGTCGTGGTGACGTCCTCGACGATGGCAACGGTCTTGCCCGCGAGGCTCTCGCCCTTGGTCAGCCCCTCGACCAGAAGCTTCGCGCCATGCTCCTTCGGCTTCTTGCGCACGAAAAAGTTGGGCAGCGGCTTTCCGGAAATCCAGCTTAATGCCGCGACCGCACCCGAAATCGGCACCGCACCCATCTCGAGGCCGCCGATGGCGTCGAGTTTCTCGCCGGCCAGTTCTTGCAACGAAAGCTGCGCGAGGAGCGCCGCGCCCTCGGGGTCGAGCATCGTGGGCTTCAGGTTGAAATAGAAATGGCTCTTGCGGCCGGAGGCGAGCGTCACTTGGCCGAGGCCGAAGGAGCGCGTGGCGATGATTTCTTTCAGCCGCGCGCGCGCGGCTTTCGGGTCCGGAAGCGAGAGGATCTGGGTCACAGGCGGGGTCCGTATGGAGCGGGCGCTGGGACTTGCTATCATCCGGGGGTGGCAGCGCCAATGCGGGCCGCATGCCCATCAACAGCGGATCGGACCCATGACCCCGGCACTTTATCACGCGCTGGAATTCTCACCCCGGAGCGAGACCGAGATGCTCGCGCGCGCCCGCGATTTCCGCGCGCTGATGAAGCGCCGCCGCACGGTGCGGGACTTTTCGGATCGGCCGGTGCCGAGGGCGATCATCGAAAATGCGGTGATGACCGCGGCAACCGCGCCGTCCGGCGCGAACCAGCAGCCATGGAGCTTCGTGTGCATCTCGGACGCAGCGGTGAAGTCGAAAATCCGCGTTGCCGCCGAAGAAGAGGAGCGCGAATTTTACAAAGGCGGCAAGACGCCGGGCGAGTGGCTCGATACGCTCGCGCCGCTCGGCACCGACGAG
>JAGXQU010000120.1 GCA_018335895.1 Hyphomicrobiales bacterium
CCGCCGCAGCGGCAGCCGGACGACCGCCGCGCGTAACCGGCACTACGACCTCATAGATCGCGCCGCATTTCGGGCAGACGATCGGATCCTTGGAGAGATCGTAAAACTTGGCGCCGCAGCTCTGGCAGACGCGCTTGGTGCCGAGTTCTGGTTTCGCCACGCCGCTCGCTCCTTGAAAACTCTGGGGTCAAAGGCGGCTTCCCTTGAACTGCACTCCCAAGCCTGTCAAGGGCGCGAAAGGAGCACATTCGAAGCGGCGAGACGGCCCCGAAGCCCCTGTGCTAGGGAGCCCGCGCGATGTCCCGGTCCTCCGCCCATTCTTCAGCCGCACAACCGATGTCGGCCGCGAAAAGCGGCCTGCTTTCGGGCCGGCTGCGCGTGCCTGGCGACAAGTCGATCTCGCATCGCTCGCTCCTGATCGGGGCGCTTGCCGTCGGCCGCACGGAGATCGAAGGGCTGCTCGAAGGCGAGGACGTCATCGCCACGGCGAAGGCCGTTCGTGCCATGGGCGCATCTGTTGTTCGCGAGGCCGAAGGCCGCTGGCGCGTGAACGGGCTTGGCGTAGGCACGCTGCTCGCGCCTCGCGAGATGCTCGATTTCGGCAACGCCGGCACCGGAAGCCGTCTCACGATGGGCGTGGTCGCAGGCCATCCGTTCGAGGCGGTTTTTGACGGCGATGCCTCGCTGAGAAAACGTCCGATGCGCCGCATTCTCGATCCGCTGGTGCAGATGGGTGCGGAAGTCGTGGAGCAGGCGGAGGGCGGCAGGCTGCCGTTGCGCCTGCGCGGTGCACGCGAGGTGATTCCGATTGCGTACGAAACGCCGGTGGCGTCCGCACAGGTAAAGTCGGCGGTGCTCTTGTGTGGGCTTTGCGCTGACGGCGAAACCACCGTCATCGAAAAGGAAGCGACCCGCGATCACACCGAGAGGATGCTCGCGCATTTCGGCGCGAAGATTACGAGCGAACAGCACGGAGAGCACGGCCGCAGGATCACGCTGCGCGGCCGGCCGGAACTGATGCCGCAGAAAATCGTGGTGCCGTCTGACATCTCCTCGGCTGCATTTCCGATGGTTGCGGCGCTCATCGTGCCGGGTTCGGACATTGTTCTTGAAAACGTGCTGCTGAATCCGCTGCGCGCAGGCCTCGTCGATACGCTTCGCGAGATGGGAGCGCGGATCGAAGAGGTAAGTCGCCGCGACGACGCGGGCGAAGTGATTGCCGACCTGCGGGTACGCGCGTCTTCGCTCAAAGGCGCCGATGTTCCTGCTGCGCGCGCGCCCTCGATGATCGACGAATATATCGTGCTTGCGGTGGCGGCATCGTTCGCCGAAGGCGAGACGCGCATGCGCGGGCTCTCCGAGTTGCGCGTGAAGGAATCCGATCGCCTGGCTGCGACTGCCGCGGGATTGATCGCGAACGGCGTCGATTGCGAAATTGCCGGCGACGACCTGATCGTGCGCGGCAAAGGCCGCGCGCCCGGGGGCGGACTCGTCAAGACCCACATGGACCACCGTCTGGCGATGTCGTTTCTCGTCATGGGCTTAGCTAGCGAAAAGCCCGTGAAGGTCGACGACGGCGCGTTCATCGCGACCAGCTTCCCAGGCTTCGTCGAGAACATGCAGAGGCTCGGCGCGGAGATTTCGGCGTGATCGTCACGGTCGACGGCCCCGCGGCGTCCGGCAAGGGCACGCTCGCGCGGCGTCTTGCGAAGCATCTCGGTCTGCCTCATCTGGACACCGGACTGCTCTATCGCGGGGTCGGTTATCTGATGCTCGAAGCCGGGCTCCCGCTCGACGATGCCGCGGCCGCCGCGCGCGCCGCGCAGTCACTCGATCTTTCCAAAATCGATCAGGAGAAGCTGCGCTTCGATGAAATCGGCGAGGCGGCGTCCAAGGTCGCGGCGATCCCCGGCGTCCGCGCGGCGTTGCTCAAGTTGCAGCAGGACTTCGCCCGCCAGCCGGGCGGCGCGGTCCTCGACGGGCGTGACGCCGGGACGGTGATCGCGCCGGAGGCAGACGTGAAATTGTTCGTGACCGCCACGCGCGAAGAACGTGCCCGCCGCAGGTTCCGGGAACTTCAGGACCGCGGCGAAGCGGCGGTCTTCGAAGCGGTGCTCGCCGACATCAAAACGCGCGACGGGCGCGATTCGGAGCGTTCGATCGCCCCCCTGAAGCCGGCCCCGGACGCCGTCTTGCTCGATACCACGCGACTGGATATAGAGGCCGCGTTCCGGGCGGCCCTTTCTATCGTGGAAGCACCCCGGGCGGGCCGAACGCGGTCGTAACCATCGCGTTCCGTATCTGGAGGATCGCCCGCCCCGCTTTTACGTTAAGGCCAGAAGTTCCCGGGCTCGAATTCAAACACCGTCTCCGATCGTACGGCGAAACCGCGCCGGCTTTGGCATTCACTGAATTAGGGATGGCCGAAGTTGCTTGTCGAGCATCTGCTTGAAAGCCCGTGTGCTTTGAGACGCAACCCACTCCGATCCGGCGCACTGACGTTTAGGAAAAACTATGGCTAAAGCCGCTGCTACCGCTACGAAGAATCCGAGCCGCGAAGATTTCGCCGCGATGCTCGAAGAGTCGTTCACCAAGAACGACCTGCAGGAAGGTGCCGTTGTTAAAGGCAAAGTCGTCGGTATCGAAAAGGATATCGCCGTCATCGACATCGGTCTCAAGACCGAAGGCCGCGTGCCGCTCCGCGAATTCGCGGGTCATGGCCGCACCGCCGACATCAAGGTCGGCGACGAAGTCGAAGTCTTCCTCGACCGCGTCGAGAACGCGCTCGGCGAAGCAGTTCTTTCGCGCGACAAGGCGCGCCGCGAAGAAAGCTGGGGCAAGCTCGAGAAGGCTTTCACCAACAACGAGAAGGTTTCCGGCGTCATCTTCAATTCGGTCAAGGGCGGCTACACGGTCGACCTCGACGGCGCAGTGGCGTTCCTGCCGCGCAGCCAAGTGGATATTCGTCCGATCCGCGACGTCGGCCCGCTGATGCACAACCCGCAGCCGTTCCAGATCCTCAAAATGGACCGCCGCCGCGGCAACATCGTCGTTTCGCGCCGCACGGTGCTCGAAGAAACCCGCGCCGGTCAGCGCCAGGAACTCGTGTCCTCGCTGGAAGAAGGCCAGGTGATCGACGGCGTCGTGAAGAACATCACCGATTACGGTGCGTTCGTTGATCTCGGCGGCATCGACGGCCTTCTGCACGTCACTGACATCGCCTGGCGCCGCGTGAACCATCCGACGGATGTGCTCACCATCGGACAGTCGGTGAAGGTCAAGATCATCAAGATCAACCACGAAACCCACCGCATTTCGCTCGGTATGAAGCAGTTGCAGGGCGACCCGTGGGAGAACATCGCCGACAAGTTCGTGGTGGGCGCCCGCATGAAGGGCCGCGTCACCAACATCACCGACTACGGCGCGTTCGTCGAACTCGAGCCGGGCATCGAAGGTCTCGTGCACGTCTCCGAAATGTCCTGGACCAAGAAGAACGTGCATCCGGGCAAGATCGTCTCGACCTCGCAGGAAGTCGAAGTGCAGATCCTCGAAGTCGATCCGGTCAAGCGCCGCATCTCACTCGGCCTCAAGCAGACCATGGCGAATCCGTGGGACGCTTTCGCCGAGAAGCATCCGGTCGGCTCCAACGTCGAAGGCGAAGTCAAGAACAAGACCGAGTTCGGTCTGTTCATCGGCCTCGACGGCGATGTGGACGGCATGGTCCATCTCTCCGACCTCGACTGGAACCGTCCGGGCGAGCAGGTGATCGAAGAGTTCAAGAAGGGCGACATGGTGAAAGCGGTCGTTCTCGATGTCGACGTCGAGAAGGAGCGCATTTCGCTCGGCATCAAGCAGCTCGAAGGCGATCCGTTCGCGGAAGCCGGCGATCTCAAGAAGGGCGCGGTCGTTACCTGCGAAATTACCCAGGTGAACGACGGCGGCATTGAAGTGAAGATCGTCGATACCGACATGACCGCCTTCATCAAGCGCTCGGATCTCGCGCGCGACCGCAACGATCAGCGTCCCGAGCGTTTCGCGGTCGGCGAGAAGGTCGATGCCCGCGTGACCCTGTTCGACAAGAAGGCTCGCAAGGTCGGCGTGTCGATCAAGGCGCTTGAAATCGCCGAAGAGAAGGAAGCCGTGGCGCAGTACGGGTCTTCGGACTCGGGTGCAACGCTCGGCGACATCCTCGGCACCGCGCTGAAGCAGCGGGACGGCAAGTAAACCGCACCCACGCTTCCATCTTGGCAAACGGCTTGTTAACGGCGGACCAAAATCCGCCGTTAACTGCATTTTGAGTGGCGT
>JAGXQU010000121.1 GCA_018335895.1 Hyphomicrobiales bacterium
AATCACGGAGAGGATCGCGAAGATCACGATCTGCACCTGCCAGCTCATCGACACGATCCAGCCGATGACGCCGGTCGCGATGGCAGCAAGCCCGAGCCAAAGCATGAAGGTGCCGGGCACGATCACTTCGAGCGCGAGCAGAAGCCCACCCACGATGAACCAGTTCCAGTTTCCGAGTTGCACGAGGAAATTCATGCCCGCACTCCTCAGGAGCTGCCGCGGCGCGGGCCGGTCGGCGCGTTGCCACCCGCAGGCCCAGCATTCGGACCGAATACGGCCTTCGACAGTTCGGCGATGCCACCGAGCGAACCGAGGATCGCCGTCGCTTCATAGGGCAGCATGAAGACCTTCTGGTTCGGCGAGCGCGCAAACTCTTCCATCGCCTTCACATATTTTTCGGCGATGTAGTAGTTCAGCGCCGCCGCCTGACCGCCTGCGACCGCCTGGCTGAGCACGGTCGTAGCCCTCGCATCGGCTTCCGCAAGACGCTCGCGTGCTTCGGCGTCGCGATAGGCCGCTTCGCGGCGGCCTTCCGCTTCGAGAATTTGCGACTGCTTCTCGCCTTCGGCACGCAGGATTTCCGACTGGCGCTGGCCTTCCGCTTCGAGAATGACCGCGCGCTTTTCGCGTTCGGCCTTCATCTGACGGCCCATCGCCGCGACGAGGTCGGCCGGCGGTACGATGTCCTTGATTTCGACGCGCGTGATCTTGATACCCCAGACCGCGGAAGCCGCATCGACAACCTTGAGCAGGCGATCGTTGATTTCATCGCGGTGCGACAACAGCATGTCGAGATCCATCGAGCCCATGACGGTTCGAATATTCGTCATGATGAGATTCAGAATCGCCTTGTGCAGGTTGGTGATTTCGTAGCTCGCACGAGCCGCGTCGAACACCTGATAGAACGCGACCCCGTCGACGGCGACGGTTGCGTTGTCCTTGGTGATGACTTCCTGCGTCGGGACGTCCAACACCTGCTCCATCATGTTCACTTTCGACCCGATGCGGTCGATGAAGGGCACGATGAAGTTGAGACCCGATGTCATGGTCGTCGTGTAGCGGCTGAACCGCTCGACAGTATAGTGATAGCCCTGCGGAACGGTCTTAACGCCTGCAAAGACGGTCGCGACCGCGATGATCAGGATAACCAGAACGAAAATGCTGAAGCCGTCCATGGAGCGCCTCCCCGCGCAGAAATTCCGCGACTGGCTGCGAACATGGCGCGGGCTGGGCGCGTCCGCAAGTATCGCTGATTCTCACGATTCCGTCAGACCCAGCCCATAAGCTCACGCGCGACCACGTGACGGATGACCTTAATTCCGGGCTCCGAATCGTTCAGGCACGGAATAGCCGCGAAATTCTCGCCGCCGTTCTCGAGGAAGATATCCCTGTTCTCCATCCCGATCTCCTCGATGGTCTCGAGGCAATCGGCGACGAACCCCGGCGTGACTACCGCCAGATTCTTCACGCCGGACTTCGCAAGCGCTTCCACCGTCTTGTCGGTGTACGGTTGGAGCCATTCGTCCTTCCCGAAACGAGACTGGAACGTCGTTGCGAATTGCTGTTCGCTCAATCCGAGCCGCTCGCGCATCAGCCGCGCGCTCTTTGCGCACTGGCAGTAATAGGGATCGCCCTTCAGGAGATACTCGAGCGGCACGCCATGGAAAGAGGAAAGGATCATGTCCGGCTTCCACGCGAGCTTGGCAAGCTCGGCCTGCAACGCATCGGTTACCGCCTCGATATAGACCGGATCGTCATGCCACGGCGGCGCGATCCGTATCGCGGGTTGCCAGCGCATCTCTTTCAGCGCATCGAATGCCTTGTCCGCCACAGTCGCAGTCGTCGCCGCCGCGTACTGCGGATAGAGCGGCACGATCAGGATGCGGTCGCACCCTTGTTCCTGAAGATACTGGAGGCGCGACGCAATCGACGGATTGCCGTAGCGCATCGCCCAGTCGAATACGAGGCTGTCGTTGCCCGCAAAAGAGGCCGCAAGTTTTTCGCTCTGCGAGCGCGTGATCGTCTTCAACGGACCTTCGTTTTTCTCGCGATTCCAGATCTTGTCGTAATCGCGGCCTTTGGCCTGCGGACGCTTCGAGAGAATGATGACGTTCAGCACGAACCACCACAGCGCGCGCGGCGCCTCGATCACGCGGCGGTCGGACAGAAACTCCTTCAAATAGCGCCGCATCGACCAGTAGTCGGTGGCGTCAGGTGTGCCGAGATTGACGAGGAGCACGCCGATTCGGGGTGTAATGGCTGGGTGGTCGGGCGACCGCCGGGCGGGTTCGATTTTCATGCCGCAGCAATATAGAAGAGTACAGCCGCCGATGCACAAGGGGCGGCAGAGACACAACGTAGCACTTGACCCATGCTTTCGCGCCGCGGCTTTCTCGCCACCCTTTCTGCCTTCCTTGCCCCGCTCGGGTACTGGAGGCCGGCATGGGCACAACCCGTTGCCTCGACCAAACTGACCTTCGTTCTCTTTAACGATTTCTACCTCATGAACGAGCAGGTGCTCGGCGACGGCAAGGCGCGGGGCGGATTTGCGCGGCTCACGGCCGTGGTCAAAGCCGAACGCGCCAAGCACAGGAACGTAATCGTCGCCCACGGCGGCGACACGCTTTCGCCTTCACTGATGTCCGGCTTCGACCGCGGCAAGCACATCGTCGCGCTGACCAACATGATTGCGCCGGATATTTTCGTGGCCGGCAATCACGAGTTCGATTTCGGCCGCGACACTTTTCTCGAGCGCATGCGCGAAGCGAAGTTTCCGCTCTATGGCGCGAACCTCCGGCTTGCGAACGGCAAGCCCGTGCCGGGACACAAGGACCGCGCAATCTTCGACTTCGACGGCGTGAAGCTGGGCCTGACCGGCATCGCCTATGAGAAATCGGCACGCCTTTCTTCACCGGAGGATCTGCAGTTTCTCCCCTGCGTCGAGACGACGAAAGAACAGGCAGCACACCTGCGCAAGGAAGGCGCGGACTTCGTCTGCGCCGTGCTGCATTGCGACCGGGGCGATGCATTCCTTTTGCAGTTCGCGCAGGCCGCGGAGCTGCTGCTCACCGGCCACACGCACGATCTGTTCATCCAGTATGACGGGCAGGTCGGCATCGTGGAATCCGGCTACGACGCCATCTATGTCACCTGCATCGACATCGACATTTCCGTGAGCATGCGCGGCGACAGGCGCGTAACGACCTGGTGGCCGAAATTCCGTGCGATCGATACGGCGGACGTCACCCCCGATCCGGAGATGGCCGCAGCAGTCGCGCGCTATCAGGAAGATTTTTCGCGTGAGGCGGAAGTTGTCATTGCGAAGACCGCGGTCGAGCTCGACAGCCGGAACGCTACGATACGCACCCGCGAAGCGGCGATCGGCAATCTTTTCGCCGATGCGATGCGCGTTTCCATGAAGGCCGACGCGGCTGTCATCAATGGCGGCGGCATCCGTGCAGGAAAAGTCTATGCACCGGGGTCGGAAATCCGCCTCAAGGACATTCTCGCCGAACTTCCCTTCAACAACCGCGTAGTGGTCGTCGAAATTTCGGGGGCCGATCTTTTGCTTGCGATGGAGAACGGTCTCGCGCAGGTGCCGGTGCCGGCGGGCCGATTCCCGCAGGTGTCGGGAATGAAAGTCGCATTCGATCCAAAACAGCCGATGCGCAAGCGGGTGGTCTCGATGGAGATCGCGGGCAAGCCGGTCGAGCCCGCGCGCGTCTATCGCGTGGCGATTCTGGATTTCCTCGCACGCGGCGGCGACGACTACGCGACGTTCCGCACGGCGAAGCGCGTGACGCCGGACGCCGACGCGCCACTGCTCGCAAACGAGGTGGTGCGGTATCTGAAATCGCTCGGGACGGTGAAGACGGCAGCCGAGGGCAGGATTGTTTCGAGATAATTCCACTGTCATGCCGGGGCGGCGCGAAGCGCCAAATCCGGCATGAGAGTGGAAGACTAGCCCCGCTCGTCCGAGATCACCTTGCCGTCGTTCGGCAACGAGCCGACCGCGACGATCTCGACCCGGCCCTTCAGCTTGGTCACCGCCTGCAAGGTTGCAGCCACCTTCTCCGAAAGATCGGCACCGCCGTTCGCGCTTTCCGCGCGCAGCGTCATTGCGTCCTGCTCGTTCTCGCGGGTGACAACGAGGCGAAGCTTTTTTAGCGAAGGGTGCTGCTTTGAAAGTTCCGCCACCTGCTCGGGACGGACGAACAGGCCCTTGACTTTGGTGGTCTGGTCGGCGCGGCCCATCCAGCCTTTGATGCGCGCGTTCGTGCGGCCGCAGGGCGAAGCACCCTTCAAGACCGCGGACAGGTCGCCGGTCGCGAGGCGAATCCAGGGGTGCTGCTCGTGGAAGAATGTGACGACGATCTCGCCGACTTCCCCTTCGGCGACCGGATCGCCCGTGCCCGGGCGCACGATCTCGACGAGAACGTCCTCGTTTACGATCAGACCCTCGCGAGCAGGAGATTCGTAAGCGACCACGCCGCCGTCCGCGATGGCGTAGGTCTGATAGGCGTCCACGCCGCGCGACTTCACCTCGGCCTGCAACGAAGGCGGAAAGGCCGCGCCCGAAACCAGCGCTTTTCTGATGCAGGAAACATCGCGGCCCGCGGTTTTCGCGGCATCCAGCAGGATCTTCAGAAAATCCGGCGTGCCGGTGTAACCGGTGGGCTTCAGATGCGCGATCATCTCAAGCTGCATCTCGGTCTGCCCGGGACCCGCCGGGATCACCGGACATCCCAGCGCACGCGCAGCGGAGTCGAGAATGAACCCGCCCGGCGTCATGTGATACGAAAAAGTATTCAGCACGATGTCGCCCGGACGAAAGCCCGCGGCGAACAGCGACCGCGCAGCACCCCACGGATCGTTCTCCTTGCCCTCGGGCTCGAAGATCGGTCCCGGCGACGTGAACAGTCTGCCGAAGGAAGAAACCGGAGCTGGCACGAAGCCCGCGAAAGGCGGCGAAGCCTTCTGCATCAGAGGCAGGGCCGACTTGCGCATCACCGGCAACTTTGCGAGCGCCTCCCGTGACGTCAGGGCTTTCGGATCGACGCCCTTCAAGTGTTCTTGCCAGCCCGGCGCTTTCAGCGCCGTCGAGACGAGCAACGGCAGACGCGCGAACAGATCGCTTTCGCGTTCCGAAGCGCTGCGGGTCTCCAGCTTATCGTAATGCCCGGACATTGCAGAACTCACGCGAGCCAGCGCTTGCGGCGCTTGTAGTGCTTGACGTCGCGGAAAGATTTGCGGCCTGCGCCGGAAACGCCGAGATAGAATTCCTTGACGTCCTCGTTATCGCGCAGCGATTTCGCGTCTCCGTCGAGCACGATGCGGCCATTCTCGAGGATGTAGCCATATTGCGCGTATTTCAGCGCCATATTGGTGTTCTGTTCCGCCAGCAGGAAAGTGACGCCTTCCTTGGCGTTCAGGTCGCGGACGATATCGAAGATTTCCTCCACGATCTGCGGCGCAAGCCCCATCGAGGGCTCGTCGAGCAAAATGAGTTTCGGTCGTGACATCAACGCGCGGCCGACCGCGCACATCTGCTGCTCACCACCCGACGTATAACCTGCGAGCGAACCTCTGCGATCCTTAAGCCGCGGGAAATATTCGTACACGCGCTCCATGTCGCGCTTGATCGCAGCGCGGCCATCGCGGCGCGTGAAAGCGCCGGTGAGCAGGTTTTCCTCGATGGTGAGATGGGCGAAGCAATGACGCCCTTCCATCACCTGGATGCAGCCCTGGCGCACGAGTTCGTTCGGCGACTGGTCGTGAATTTCCGTGCCTTCGAATAAAATCGATCCCTTGGAAACCTCACCGCGCTCGGCATGCAGCAGGTTCGAGATCGCTTTCAGTGTGGTGGTCTTGCCTGCGCCGTTCGCTCCGAGAATGGCGACGATGCCTTTCCTCGGCACATTCAGTGAAACACCCTTCAACACGAGGATCACATGATCGTAGATCACCTCGATATTGTTGATGGCGAGGATGTTATCGCTGCTCGATTGCGCTGCGGTCGCGGACATGACGAAAATCCTTGATGGGAAGACCCCCGCCCTCTTTCGAGGGCGGGGATTTTTTGGCGTTGGTTAGGAAGGCTTGTCGCAGCTTTCGGTGCGCTTCGGCCAGCCTGCGTTCTTGGAAACGTAGTCCTTAGCCGCGGCTTCGAGCAGCGGACGGACTTCTTCCTTCATCGGCGAGATCCAGTCGGAGATCTTCACCCAGTTCTTGCCGTTCCACTGCTGCATGTAAGCAGCGTGGTGGCCGTTGTGGTCGGCGCAGTTCACGGCTGTGATCGGAGCGCCGAAACCTTCGAGGCCCAGTTCCTTCCAGCGTGCCTGCGTGATCGTGAGCGACTCCAGTCCCCGCCGCATGTCTTCGCCAGTGATCGCCTTCTTGCCGGTGATCTTCTGGGCGTTGCGGATTGCTTCCGCGATCAGCACCGAGTTGTAGATGCCGCGGTTGTAGAGGTTCTCGCCAACCTTGTCGGGCTGGGTCTGCGACTTACCCTTCGACACGACATGTTTGATGATGTCCTGCACTGCGGGGTAGTTCGTGCCGACGCCGTTGAAGTTCAGCGTCAGGTAACCCTTGGCGTCGTCGCCGGCAGGACGCGCGTCGTCGTCACCACCCGACCACCAGATGCCGACGAACTTATCCATCGGATACTTGATACGGGCAGCCTCTTTGACGGCGGTCGGGTTCATCGCACCCCAACCCCACATGATCATCCAGTCCGGCTTGTCCTTGCGGACGTTGAGCCATTGGCCTGACTGGTTCTGCATTTCCGCCGGCGGCACCGGATAGAGCTTCGTCTCGAAGCCGTACTTCTTCGCAAAAATTTCGAGCAGCGGCAGCGGCTC
>JAGXQU010000122.1 GCA_018335895.1 Hyphomicrobiales bacterium
CCTCGATCTGGCGCGCGGTGACGCGTTCCGGCTCGAGCGCCTTCAGGCCGTACTCGCCGAACGCGAGCATGGTGCCGCCTTTCGCGGTACCGCGGATGCGGCCCTTGAACTGCTTGCGGAATTTGGTGCGCTTGGGTTGCAGCATTGTCGTTACTCTTTAATTCCTGTCGCTCAAGCCGCCTGCTCGCGGCGTGGGCGTCCGCCCTCGCCTTCGGCAAGCTTCTTGTCCTGCGCCATCGGATCGTGCTCGAGGATCTCGCCCTTGAAGATCCAGACCTTCACGCCGCAGGTGCCGTAGGTGGTGAACGCGGTTGCCGTGCCGTAATCGACGTCGGCGCGGAGCGTATGCAGCGGCACGCGGCCTTCGCGGTACCACTCCATGCGCGCGATTTCGTTGCCGCCGAGACGGCCCGAGCAGTTGATGCGGATGCCTTCGGCGCCGAGACGGATCGCGGACTGCACCGCACGCTTCATCGCACGACGATACGCAACGCGGCGCTCGAGCTGCTGCGCGATCGAGTCGGCGACCAGATGCGCGTCGAGTTCGGGCTTACGGATTTCGAGGATGTTGATGATGACCTCGGAGTCCGTCATCTTCGAAATCTGCTTGCGCAGCTTGTCGATGTCAGCGCCCTTCTTGCCGATGACCACGCCCGGACGGCCCGAGTGAATGGTCACGCGGCACTTCTTGTGCGGGCGCTCGATCACGATGCGCGCGACCGCAGCCTGCTTCAGGTGCTTCATCAGAAATTCGCGGATCTTGATGTCTTCGTGCAGGAGCTTGCCGTATTCGCCTTTGCGGGCGAACCAGCGCGAGTCCCAGGTGCGGTTGATGCCGAGCCGGAGTCCGGTCGGATTAACTTTCTGTCCCATCAGGCGCTCGCTTTCGCTTCTGCTTTGGGTTTCGATTTCTTCTTCGGCGCTTCTTCTTCCTTCTCGCGCACGACGATCGTGATCGAGGAGAACGGCTTTTCGATCGGCGAAGAACGGCCACGGCCGCGCGCCGTGAAGCGGTGCATCGTCATCGCCTTGCCGATATAGGCCTCCGACACGACGAGGCTGTCGACATCGAGCTGGTGGTTGTTTTCGGCGTTCGCGATCGCGCTATCGAGGCACTTCTTGACGTCCTTCGCGATGCGCTTCTTCGAGAAGGTCAGATCGGCAAGCGCAGCCGCGACCTTCTTGCCGCGGATGAGACCCGCGACGAGGTCGAGCTTGCGAGGAGATACGCGCAGGTTGCGCGCGATCGCCTTCGCCTCGTTGTCCTTCAGAACTCGTTTTCTGGATGGCTTGCCCATGACTGTTCTCGATTAAACCTTCTTGGCCTTCTTGTCGGCGGCGGTGTGGCCGGTGAAGGTGCGGGTCGGCGAGAACTCGCCGAACTTGTGGCCCACCATTTCTTCAGACACGAAAACCGGAACGTGCTTCTGGCCGTTGTAGACGCCGAAGGTCAGGCCGACGAACTGCGGCAGGATCGTGGAGCGGCGGCTCCAGATCTTGATCACATCCGAGCGGCCGGACGCGCGGGCTGCATCTGCCTTCTTGAGCAGATAGCCGTCGACGAACGGGCCTTTCCATACCGAACGGGTCATCGGTTACGCCTTCTTCTTCCGCGCATGGCGGTTCGCAATGATGAATTTGTTGGTGCGCTTGTTCTTGCGCGTCTTCTTGCCTTTGGTCGGGAAGCCCCACGGCGTGACCGGATGACGGCCACCCGAGGTGCGGCCTTCACCGCCGCCGTGCGGGTGATCGACCGGGTTCATCGCGACACCGCGAACGCTCGGCTTCTTACCCTTCCAGATGTTGCGGCCGGCCTTGCCGATCGAAGTATTCATGTGATCGGGGTTCGACACCGCGCCCACGGTCGCGAAGCAGCGGCCGTGCACGAGACGCTGTTCGCCCGAGTGCAGACGCAGGATGCAGTAGCCCTGGTCGCGGCCGACGATCTGCGCGTAGGTGCCGGCGGAACGGGCGATCTGACCGCCCTTGCCGATCTTCAACTCGATGTTGTGCACGATCGTACCGACCGGCATATTCTCGAGCGGCATCGCGTTGCCCGGCTTCACGTCCACCTGCTCGCCGGCGATGAGCTTGTCGCCCGGCGACACGCGCTGCGGCGCGAGGATGTAAGCGAGCGTACCGTTGTCGTACTTCAGCAGTGCGAGATACGCGGTACGGTTCGGATCGTACTCGATCCGCTCGACGGTGCCCACGATATCGCGCGTGATGCGCTTGAAATCGACCGTCCGAAGCGCACGCTTGTGACCGCCGCCACGGAAACGAACCGTGATGCGGCCGTTGTTGTTGCGCGCACCCGTATTCGTCTTGCCGACGGTAAGGCTCTTCTCCGGCTTGCCCTTGTGCAGGCCGGTGCGGTCGACGCTTACGTACTGCCGGAGGCCGGGAGTAATGGGTCGGTATGTTCTGAGTGCCATTTCGTTTTACCTCAGAGGCCCGTCGTGATGTCGATCGTCTGGCCTTCGGCCAACGTTACGATCGCTTTCTTCACGTCGCCCTGCTTGCCGGGACGGCCGCGGAACACCTTGTTCTTGCCCTTGCGGGTCAGCGTGTTCACGCCCGTCACCTTCACCTCGAACAGCTTTTCGACGGCGTTCTTGATCTCGGTCTTGGTCGCGTCCAGGCGAACCTTGAACACGACCTTGTTCTTCTCGGACGCGGCGGTGGCCTTTTCGGTCACGACCGGCGAGAGGATTACGTCGTAGTGGCGCGGGTCCTTGCTCATTTGAATCGCGCCTCCAGTGCGTCGAGTGCGGCCTTCGTCAGCACGAGCTTCTGACGGCGCATGATGTCGTAGACGTTGATGCCCTGAACCGGCAGCACGTCGATCTGATGCAGGTTGCGCGCAGCAAGGCCGAAGTTCTTGTCGATTTCGGCGCCGCCGATGATCAGCGCATTCGAGAAGCCGAGCTTCTCGAGATTCTGCACCAGCATTTTGGTTTTCGGCTCTTTCAGCGTCGCTTCCGAGAGCACGACGATCGACGACTCTTTCGCCTTCGCCGAGAGCGCGTGCTTCAGCGCGAGCTGACGCAGCTTCTTCGGCATTTCCGTTTCGTGCGAGCGCACGACCGGGCCGAAGGCGCGTCCGCCGCCGCGGAACTGCGGCACGCGTGCCGAGCCGTGACGTGCGTTACCGGTGCCCTTCTGGCCGTACATCTTCTTGCCGGTACGCCAGATCTCCGCACGGTTCTTCACCTTGTGCGTGCCGGCGCGGCGCTTGTTGAGTTGCCAGTTGACGATGCGATGCAGCAGATCGGCGCGAACTTCGAGACCGAAGATCTCGTCGTTCAGCTTCACCTTGCCGCCCTCTTTGCCGTCGAGCGAAACTACGGAGAGTTCCATTATGCGCCCTCCTTCGCTTCGGCCGCGGGAGCGTCAGCGGCAGGCGCTTCGGCTTTCGCTTCCGGCTTCTTGTTCGCTTCGTCCGCGAGACGGAACTTGCCCGGCTTCGGTGCTTCCTTCGGAAGCGCCTTCTTCACGGCGTCGCGCACCATGATCCAGCCGCCCTTGGAACCCGGCACCGCGCCCTCGACGAGAAGCAGACCCTTCTCGACGTCGGTGCGGACCACCTTGAGGTTCAGCGTGGTGACGGTTTCGTCACCCATGTGGCCGGCCATCTTCTTGTTCTTGAAAGTCTTGCCCGGGTCCTGACGGCCGCCGGTACCGCCGATCGAGCGGTGGGCAACCGAAACGCCGTGGGTTGCGCGAAGGCCGCGGAAATTCCAGCGCTTCATGCCGCCCGCGAAACCCTTACCGATCGAGGTGCCGGTAACGTCCACGAACTGACCCACCACGAAATGATCCGCGGTGATTTCGGCGCCGACCGGAATGAGCGCATCGGCAGGCACGCGGAACTCCGCAACCTTCCGCTTCGGCTCGATCTTGGTGACGGCGAAATGGCTGCGCATCGCCTTCGAGACGCGCGAAGCGCGGCGCGTACCCACGCCGAGCTGCAACGCGACATAGCCGTTCTTTTCCATCGTACGATGGCCGACGACCTGGCAGTTTTCGAGTTTCAGCACGGTCACGGGGACATGCTCGCCGGCGTCGGTAAAGACGCGGGTCATTCCCAGTTTCTGTGCGATCACGCCGGAGCGCATTGTTACTTCCTCGTTCTACAAGAGCTTAGAGCTTGATCTCGACGTCGACGCCCGCAGCCAGGTCGAGCTTCATCAGCGCGTCCACGGTCTGCGGTGTCGGATCGACGATATCCAAAAGGCGCTTGTGCGTGCGCATTTCGAACTGCTCGCGGCTCTTCTTGTCGATGTGCGGAGAGCGGTTAACGGTGAACTTCTCGATCCGCGTCGGCAGCGGGATGGGCCCGCGCACTTGCGCGCCCGTACGCTTGGCCGTCGCCACGATCTCGCGCGTAGAGGTGTCGAGAATGCGGTGGTCGAAAGCCTTGAGGCGGATTCGAATATTCTGGCCGTTCATCGCTTACTCCGGGGTATCCCCGCGTTGAAGTTTATTGTTCGTCTCTAGCTACGCTGGGATCACTCAATGATCTTTGCGACGACGCCAGCGCCGACGGTGCGGCCGCCTTCACGGATGGCGAAGCGGAGCTTCTCTTCCATCGCGATCGGGACGATCAGCTGCACTTCCATCGAAACGTTGTCGCCAGGCATCACCATTTCGGTGCCCGCCGGAAGCGTCACGATCCCCGTCACGTCCGTCGTCCGGAAGTAAAACTGCGGACGATAGTTCGTGAAGAACGGCGTATGACGGCCACCCTCTTCCTTCGTCAGGATGTAGGCTTCCGCCGTGAACTTCGTGTGCGGCTTCACCGAACCCGGCTTG
>JAGXQU010000123.1 GCA_018335895.1 Hyphomicrobiales bacterium
GCGCGCATAGCGCGGCGCGACCACGCCGCCCGCTGTCACCGACATGGCGAGCGGACCCGCCGACGTTTCGAACGGCGCTTCGCGCACCGCGCTGACGAAACGGTTTCCCGCAATGAAGATGTCTTCGAGCGAGCACTCGTGCAGCACGATCCCGAACTTATTGTCGGAGAAGCGGCCGATGAGATCCTTGCCGCGCTTGAAGGTGCGGAGGCGCTCCGCGATCGCGGCGATGGCTTGATCGCCGACGCCGAACCCGTAGGTCTGGTTGCAGTATGAAAGATCGTCGATGGCCGCGATAATGAATCCGAAGCTCGTCTTGAATTTCGTGGCGCTCTCGAACTCGTCGGCGATGGCTTTGGTCAGCACCGCGCGATTGAGCCCGCCCGTCAGCGGATCGGACTGCGACAAGAGCTTCAGTTCCTGCTCGTGCTGATGGCGCGCGGTGATGTTGCGAATGATGCCGTCGGCCCGCGCAGGCTTGCCGTCGGAGCCCGCGAACCAGCGGCCGACATCTTCGATCCAGGTCACCTGGCCCGGGGCGCTCTGCTTGAGCGCATAGCGAATTTCATAGGGGCAGCCCGCGCCGCCGTCCTTGCGCTGGTCGCCGAACACGGCGTCGTGACGGTTCTGCATGCTTTCGGGCGCGAGCAGCGCGCCGAACGCGCGGCCGCTGGAAATCTGATCAACCGAAACCACGTTCAGGATCGACGGCGCGTTGCCGCTCCACTCGATCGCGTCCGACGTACAGTTCCAGGAATAGGCGGCTTCGCCGCTGGCAAAGAGCACCGACGCGATACGCTCGGGCGACAGCATCGGCATGGTCACCGGCTTGTCTTCGCCGTGAATCGGCATGAGTCGCGCGCTGCGCACTGGCCCGGTCACTGTTCGCTTCCCCGTCTTTTGTTCTTGGCCGACGCATTACGCCGCGCCGATTAATGACGGGTCACTTCCGGCCGCGCTTCAGCCGCGATCCTTAACGGGACGTTACGAGCGGACCAGAGCTTGCACCGGACGAAGGGCAACAGACTGCGTTGTCCCGTTCAGAGACGTGTCATGGTTTACGAAGCGAAATTTGCAGACGAAAAAGGCAGCGAATGCCGGGCTCTGGTACCGTTAGCCGTACCGGTTCAGCGGGAGGCTCGCTGCCGTCCGCGCGCCAACGCCGCATTCGTCACGCAACTCGCAGCGAACGTGAACGGCTTCTCTCAGTACCGCGCCAAACGCCGCACGAACCCGGAAGCAGGTGCGAAGAGCTACCGCACCACGATTGCGGACGCCCTTGCCAGCAGGCCCAACGGGCTGAAACTGAACTACGTCGCCTGAGGATCGATCGAGAAATCGCGCCGTGCGGTGCGCACTGCAACCGACCAGCCGCCGAGCACGTCGACCAGCGCGATGATCAAAAGGATCATGAAGGTGGAAGTGCCCGCCTCCTTGACCAGCAAAAATTCCACCAGCGCCCCAATGAAGATCAACGTGGACAACACGTGATCGAAGATCGACCGCGCGGAGTTCCGCGCGGCTTTCAGCACTTCGAAGAACAGCAGAAACAGCGTGAATGCGATCAGGAGATCGCCCGCGGAAATCGCCCACTCGGCGCCGGAAGGCAGCCGCGGCGAAAAGATCGCCGCGGTCCAGGAAGTTCCCGGCATCAGGAACGCGATCACGTTGTAGATCGCGAACGAAATCAGCAGCAGCGGAAAGGCGACCATGACCGGTTCTCTTCTCCGTGCGCGCGGGTTTCGGATTAGGGCTTAGCTTTCGGCCTTCGCCTTCAGAACCTGACGGCCTTTATACATGCCGGTCTTCAGGTCCATGTGGTGCGGACGGCGCAATTCGCCCGAGTCCTTGTCTTCGACATAGGTCGGGGCTTTCAGCGCGTCGGCGGAGCGGCGCATGCCGCGGCGCGAGGGCGAGGTTTTTCGCTTGGGAACGGCCATCTTGGTCTCCGGAAACGGCCCTCGGGTCGCGGAGACCGGGCCGAAAAAATCTATCTGGAAGCCCGGGCTTATAGAGGAATGATTCGCCGAGGGCTAGACGGCACTAGCCCCTTGGAATCACGCAGGAAACGGCACCCGGCCCGTTATTTCCGGCGATCCTCAGCCGGGTCTGCGCCGCTCTGGAGAGCTGCGGCCCCGGCCGCTGCGGGTTGCGCGCCAACGGATTGGGCAGCGCGCCAGCGAGCAGCGCAGCCTCATGCGCGCTCAGATCGCGCGATGGTTTCTTGAAGAAACGGCGCGAGGCCGCCTCGACGCCGAACTCGCCCTCCGGGCCCCACTCGGCGATGTTAAGGTAGATCTCCATCATGCGGCGCTTCGACCAGATCGCGCTCATGTAATAGGCGAGCGGCACTTCGAGCGCCTTGCGGATCACCTGCCGGCCCGGCCAAAGAAACAGGTTTTTCGCGACCTGCATCGGAATGGTGGAAGCGCCGCGCGCATCGCCCTCTTCCGCGTATTCGTCGATCACGCTCTGCAACTCGCGCCAGTCTACGCCGGCATGCGAGCAGAAGCGGCCGTCCTCTCCTGCGACCACCATGCGCACGACGTGGGGAGAAATCTCCGAGATCGGCGTCCACACGCGCTCGACACGTTGCAGCGTTACCCAGCGCCACAGCATCAGGGTCGAGACCGGCGGCACGATCCAGTAGAGCGGAACGAGGATCACCGGAATCAACGCAATCCCGATTGCGATACGCGCGGCAAGTTCTCTGATGCCATAGCGGCGGATCAGCCCCGGTTCGCGCTGGACCGAATATTCATAGGATACGGGGAACGGAAACGACCGCGCCGCTCCATTGTTCTGCGCGCCAGGCTGCGCGTCGGGTAGCGGGCGATCCTCGCTCATGCCGCGGCATTAGAACTGCCGCGGCCGGTCGCGGCAAGTCTTGTTTGACGGCGGCAGGCCGGTACGGCACGAAAGACAGGCAGCACGGCCAATTCGCATGAATGTTTCGCCCCAATTTGAAATGCGGCTTACGTCGTTCGTTCTTCACGTCGAAGAAGCGCTTGAGGATGTTCTCGGCAAAAGTCCGCTGCCGGCCGAGTTGACGCGGCCTGCCCGGCTGCGCGACGCCATGGCTTATGCCGTGCTGGGCGGCGGCAAGCGTCTCCGTCCGCTGCTGGTGGTCGAGTCGGCCGGGTTGTTCGGCGTCGATTTTCACTATGCACTGAACGCCGGAATCGCATTCGAACTCCTGCACTGCTACTCGCTCGTGCACGATGATCTGCCCGCGATGGACAATGACGACACGCGGCGCGGCAAACCCACGGTCCACAAGGCCTTCGACGAAGCGACGGCGATCCTCGCCGGCGACGCCTTACAGACGCTCGCTTTCGATGTGCTTACGCGCGAGACCACGCACAACGATCCCGCTGTGCGCACGGCACTCGTGCGCTGCCTCGCCGCCGCAAGCGGCATCGGCGGCATGGCGGGCGGCCAGATGCTCGATCTCGAAGCGGAAGGAAGATTTTCCGGCGACAAGACGCCTCCACCGCTCACGATCGAGGAAATCGAACGCCTGCAACGCATGAAGACCGGCGCTCTGCTCTCGGCCTGCTGCCGCGCGGGCGGCATTCTCGGCAAAGCTGATAGCGACGCGCAGCGTGCGCTCGACCGCTTTGGCCGCGCGATCGGTTTTGCGTTTCAGCTCGCAGACGATCTGCTCGACGTGGAAGGAAGCGCCGAGGAGGTCGGAAAGGCTGTCGGTAAGGACGCCGCGCTGAACAAAGCGACCCTTGTCTCCACGCTCGGGCCGCTCGCCGCGCGCCGGAAACTGAACGATCTCGTAGACGATGCGAAACGGGCTCTGAGGCCCTTCGGCACGCGCGCAGAATGGCTCACCGCCTGCGCCGACTTCGTGGCGGCAAGAAAGTCCTAGGCTACTCCGCCGCCGGCTTCTGCTCCGCCGAAGCGGCGCGCGACGTAATCTTCCACGATCTGCTTGAAATCGGCTGCAAGAGCCGGCCCGCGCAATGTCATCGCTTTCTTGCCGTCGATGAAGACGGGCGCCGCCGGCGCTTCGCCGGTGCCCGGAAGCGAGATGCCGATATCGGCGTGCTTGGATTCGCCGGGACCGTTCACGATGCAGCCCATCACCGCGACGTTAAGCGTTTCCACGCCCGGATACTTTTTCTTCCACTCCGCCATACTGTCGCGGATGTAGGACTGGATCTCGAAGGCGAGTTCCTGAAACACCGTGGAAGTCGTTCGCCCGCAGCCGGGGCAGGCCGCGACCAGCGGCACGAAAGTTCTGAAGCCCATCGTCTGCAAGAGCTCCTGCGCGACCTTAACTTCCAGCGTGCGGTCGCCATTCGGCTCCGGGGTCAAGGAGATGCGGATGGTGTCGCCGATCCCCTGCTGCAACAAGATCGAAAGCGAGGCCGCAGACGCGACGATCCCCTTCGAACCCATGCCGGCTTCGGTAAGACCGAGATGCAGCGCGTAGTCCGAACGCCGCCCGAGATCCTGATAGACTGCAATCAGATCCTGCACCGCAGAGACTTTCGCCGAGAGAATTATCTGCTCGCGTTTCATGCCGAGTTCTTCGGCGCGCGATGCGGAAACCAGCGCCGACTGTACCAGCGCTTCGCGCGTCACCGCGCGGGCTTCCACAGGTTTCGCGGATTTCGCGTTCTCGTCCATCAGATGCGTGAGCAACTCCTGATCGAGCGAGCCCCAGTTCGCGCCGATACGGACGGGCTTTCCGTGTTTCAATGCAATTTCGACGATCGAGGAGAACTGTTTGTCGCGCTTTTCACGAAAGCCCACGTTGCCCGGATTGATCCGGTATTTCGCGAGCGCTTCAGCGCAGGCCGGATGATCGGATAACAGCTTGTGGCCGATGTAGTGGAAATCGCCGACGAGCGGTACGTTCAAATTCATTTTGAGCAGACGATCGCGGATATGCGGCACGGACGCTGCCGCCTCGTCGCGATCCACCGTGATCCGCACGATTTCGGAGCCAGCGCGGAACAGATCCGCCACCTGCTGCGTCGTCCTCTCGACATCGGCAGTATCAGTATTGGTCATTGACTGCACGACGATCGGCGCACCGCCGCCAACGGCGACGTTGCCGACCTGAACCGGCACAGAGACGCGCCGCGCCGCTGCGCCGAAATCCTTTTCATGCGCGTCAAACGTGTTCATCGCTTCGGCTTCTTCCGGCAGGGCCCGCAGATCCCGCTCACTTCGATGATCGCGGAGCGCGCTTCGAAGCCCGCCGCTTTCGTCGCCTTGGTAACGTCACGGCTGAAAGCCGCGGCCTGCATCTCGGCTACTGCGCCGCATTTTTCGCAAAGCAGGAACATCACCGGCTCCGCGCGTTCGTGCCCCGCCGTGCAGGCGAGAAACGCATTCCGGCTCTCGATGCGGTGCGCGAGGTTCTCTGCGGTAAGAAATTCGAGCGCTCTATAGACCGACATCGCCGGTACCGCTTCGCCGGAAGCGGCAAGCTTCTCGACGATCTCGTAGGCGCCCACCGGGGCATGGCTCTGGGCGAGAATTTCGAGCACCCGGCGGCGAAGCGGAGTGAGCCGCAGGCCCCTGCCGCCGCAGGCCCGTTCGGCGCGGGTCAGGGCGTCTTCCACGCATTGGCCGTGATCGTGATGCGGATCGGGGAAGGCTTTGTGCATGGATACAGAATATCAGGCTAAAGGTGCCTAAAACCAGCCCTTGCACTCCATGTTGCAATGCACAATATAGGGAGGATGCTTCCGCTTCGGCTCGACCGTATCGGCGACAGCCCTATTTCCGGCACCGCCAGCCCGCCCCGCCGATGGTTGCCTTTCGCAACCCGCGCTCCAAGAAGTCTGCTCATGCAACCGGCCAAATCGGTACACCTCGCCCTGCAGGGTGGCGGCGCGCATGGCGCCTTCACCTGGGGCGTGCTCGACCGGCTCTTGGAAGAGCGCCGCATCGAGATCGACGCGATCTCGGGCACGAGCGCGGGCGCGATGAACGCAGTCGTGCTCGGTTCCGGCTACCAGAAGAGCGGCCGCGAAGGCGCGCGAGAGGCACTCGAAAAATTCTGGCGCGCAGTTTCGCGCGACGGCCGCCTGAGCCCGATCCAGCGCGGGCTGATGGACAGGCTCCTCGGCAATTGGTCGCTCGACAAGAACCCGTTTTTCCTCGCGATGGACGTGGCGACGCATTTCGTGTCGCCCTACGATTTCAATCCGTTCAACATCAACCCGCTGCGCGACGTACTGGAACGCGAAGTCGACTTCGAAGCGCTTCGCAAAAGCCGCGACATGAAGGTCTTCATCTCCGCGACCAACGTGCACACCGGCAAGGTGCGCGTCTTTCAGGGCAAGGAGATCACGGCGGACGTCGTGATGGCGTCAGCCTGTCTGCCGTTCCTGTTCAAGGCGGTCGAGATCGACGGCACGCCGTACTGGGACGGCGGCTATGTCGGCAACCCGCCGCTGTTTCCTT
>JAGXQU010000124.1 GCA_018335895.1 Hyphomicrobiales bacterium
TTCAAGCGTGGCGCGCCGGCGATCGTCGCAAGCCAGGAAGAGGCGGCGCTCGGCGTGTTGGAGCGCGCGGCCCGCAAGGCGGGCGCGCCGCTATTCGTGTCCGGCCAGAACTGGCATGCGCATGAAGAAAGCGGAAGGCTCGTGTATTCGGACGAGCAAGGGTTGCTCGATCTGCCGCGACCGCGTCTCTTCGGCCGCCATCAGATCGAAAACGCGGGCACTGCGGTTGCGGCGCTGCGGGCTGTTCCGGCGCTTGGCGTTTCGACGGGCGCGATCGAGGCCGGCCTGCAAAAGGCCGACTGGCCTGCAAGGATGCAGAACTTATCTGGCGGAAAGCTTGCGGCCATGTTGCCGCCGGGCTCCGAGCTTTGGCTCGACGGCGGCCACAATGCAGCGGGCGCCGATGCGGTGTCGGCGGCAGCCGGCGAAATGGAGGAGCGGGTGCCGCGTCCGCTCGTGTTGATTGCCGGAATGCTGACGACAAAAAGCGCGGAGGATTTTCTCTCGCGTTTCGCAGGCATCGCCCGCTATGTTTTCGGGGTTTCGCCGCCGGGCGAAGCGTCGCGGCCGGCATCGGAGATCGTCGCTGCCGCAAGGAATGCAAAGATTGACGGCGAGGAAACGAGCGGGCTCCTCGATGCGCTCTCGCGCGTGAAGAAGCTCGATCTCGCAGCGCCGCCGCGCGTACTCATTACCGGGTCGCTTTATCTTGCAGGCGAAGTGCTCGCCGCAAACGAAACGCCGCCTGCTTAAGCATGGCCCGGAAAAGTCGATACCGGCTTTCTGAAAAGATCATGCTCCAATAAACGGACAGAGCGTTTCCCTTTCGAGAAACGCTCTGCGCGGCGTTTTTAGTTTCCGGAATTTCGAAAGCGGATTAGGCGGTGGTGTCGATCCACTGCTCGATCTTCGCCTTCGGGTAAGCGCCGATCAGGCGCGAGGCCATCTCGCCGTTCTTGAAGATCATCAGCGTCGGGATCGACATGATGCCGTACTTCGACGCGACGTTCGGGTTCTCGTCGACGTTGAGCTTCACGATCTTGACCTTGCCGCCGTTCGCAGCCGCGATTTCTTCGAGCGCAGGCGCGATCTGCCGGCAGGGTCCGCACCACTCGGCCCAGAAATCGACCAGCACCGGCTCCTTGGCTTTGAGCACGTCGTTTTCGAATGAAGAGTCGGAGACTTTATCGACGGCCATTGCGGACCTCTCGGGCAGGTTGGAATCAGAGGAGGAATCCCCTTTCGCGCATAGGTAGGAAGCGCCTGCGGCAGGGTCAAGCCACGATCAGGAGAGCGCAGGGCTCGTCTGCGTTTTCAGCCGCCTCCACGCGGAATCGAGCGATTCCCGCGGTATTTCGAATGTGCACGGCGCGGCTGTGTAAACCAGCAGCGCCGTCATCTCGCGGCCCGGGAACGCTTGCGCGAGCGCCGCACGGTAGGCCGCAAGCTGCGAAAGGTAGTGCGCGGGGATTTCCGCAAGCGAGCCTGGAACCGCCATGTCGGACTTGAAATCCCCGAACACGATGTTGGTTGCGTTCACGACAAGCCGGTCTAGCCGGGCTGGGATCTCGATCTCGCCACCGCCTTCGCGGATGCGCGCGAGCAGTTCCGGCTCCGCGCGGCTCTGCGGCGAGAACAGTAGCGCGCAATCGGGGTGCTCGATCACGAGAAGTGCTTCGCGTGCGAGCTTCTCTCTCGCGGTGTCATTCAATTCCGGCGCGGACTGTGCGAGATAGCGGAGCGCTGCCGGTTCCCGTTCCTCGCGAGGAAGCTCAGGCAGCGATTGCAACAGGCGATGCAGGAGAACCCCGCGCGTTCTGCCGCCGCCTGTTTGCGAGCCGTCGCGAACGGCATCGCGGGACAGATAGGAAGGACGCAGCCGGACGAACGAAGCGGAGGTTTCCGACACGCCTTGTGCGAGCCAAGCGGGCGCCTGTTCGGGAACAGGCGGCTGCTTCGCATGCTCCATCGCAAGCGGCGGGAATGCGGGCGTGCGCCAGCGTGTCACTTCATCTTTGCTGTAGGGGACCTTGTGCTTCGTGCTGAGACTGCCGTCTTCGGCAAGCGCGGAATGAACGAGATCGTACCAGGAGCCCTGTTCGGCAAGGCCGTCTTTCTGGTTCTTGTTGAGCGCGCCGCAGACGACGAGTACGTCGGCCGCTCGCGTCAGCGCGACATAGAGCAGGCGGCGGTATTCCTGTTCGCGCAGACCCCGTGCCCTGTCGCGGCCTTTAAGAAGCGCCTGCGAAGTTTCCTCTTTGCTTCCCACCCAGATCAGCGGCGCGTTTTCATCGCTGCCGAGCGCGACAAGGCGCGATTCCTTCTGCTTCGGCGGCAAAGTCGTGGTGTCGGCGAGTACGATCACCGGCGCTTCGAGCCCCTTCACGCCGTGCACCGTCATCACGCGAACGGACGTTCCTTCCGCCTCGAGGTCGCGCTTCACTTCCGAATTGGCGCGGCGGAGAAAAGAAAGAAAACCGTGGAGCGACGGGGTCTCGGCCGATTCATAAGAAAGGGCGGCAGCGAGAAACTCGTCGAGTGCGTCGGCGGCCTCCGGCCCAAGCCGCGCCACCATTTTCTTGCGCCCGCCGTCGCGGCCGAGCACGCGCGAATAGAAATCGAACGGACGCAGATGCATTGCGCTCTCGCGCCAGTGCGCGAGCGTTCGCGCGGCTTCCGCATACTTGGCGTCTGCCGCGCCAGCGAGGCTCTCCGCAAGCGTCCCGCTTCTGTCGAAACAGAGCGTGAAGAGATCCTCGTCGCCGAAGCCGAACAGCGGCGATTTCAGCACGCAGGCAAGCGAGAGATCGTCCTCCGCAAGCAGAAGCGCGTCGCCGAGCGCGAGCAGATCCATGACCGCGATGTTCTCGGTGAGCACCAGCCGGTCCGCTCCCGCGACCGGAACGCCCGCCTGTTTCAGCGCCCGCAGGATCGCGTCGAAGAGCGTGCCGCGGCGTTGCACGAGCACGATGATGTCGCCGGGTGTAACGGCCCGCGGCCGGTCGCTGTTCCTGCGGTCGCCGACGGAGAGCCCTCCGTTGATCCAGACCTTCACGGCATCGGCGATCTGGCGTGCGAGCCGCATCTGCGCGGAATTCTCACGCATCCGGTCGAGCGGCTTGTCCCAGCCGTCGTCCTCACCGCTCTCTTTGATCGCGGGAATCGCCGGCCAGATTTCGACCATGCCGGGTGCCTTCTTGCGGACGGCGACATGCACGGGCTCGGCATCGTCCGAGGCGGAGAGCCCCTTTCGCGCATCCTGCGGAAGGAAGACTTTATCGACCGCCTTCAGAACCGCATCCACCGATCGGTAGGAGTTCAATAGCCGCGGCTTGCTCAAGGCCCCGCCGCTCGCCGTGACCTGCCGGGAGAAATGCTCTCTCATCTCTTCGAAGCGGACGGGGTCGGCGCCCTGAAAGCCGAAGATCGACTGCTTCTCGTCGCCAACCGCGAAGATCGTGCGCCTGCGTTCGGAGGCGCCTTTGCCCGCAAAAAATTCCTCCGCGAGCTTTGCGACGATGCGCCATTGCTCGGGGCTTGTGTCCTGCGCCTCGTCCACCAGGATATGATCGATGCCGCCGTCGAGCTTGAAGTGGACCCAGGCGGATTCCTCGCGCTCGAGCAGGGCCACCGTTCTCGTCACGAGATCGGCGAAGTCGAGTACGCCGCGGCGCTCTTTCGCCTGCCGGTAACGCGCGACGACTTCGCTTGCGATGGTGAAGAGCGCGCAGGAACGCTCGACTTCGTTCACGGCCTGGAGTTTATCGCGCAAGCCCGCAAGCCGTATACGCTCTGCAAATAACCAGTCCCGGATGCGTTCGATCTTCGCAAGATCGCTCTTCTTGCCGAAGGTCGTGTCGGCTTTCGGCTTTCCATCCGCGGTCAGGAAAACGGAAAGGTAATAGTCTACGGAAGGCGTTCGCGCAGCTTCGATGAGCGCGGCGCCGATTTTTGCGGCGTTTCCTTCGATTGCCAGCAAGGCCTCTCCGCAGCCTTGCCACTCGCGTCGCGGTATACCGCCGTCTTCGAGAATTTCACGTGCGATCGTATCGGGCGAATCGCTTTCCGAAAGCCCGAGTGCGGCGAGCATCGCCCTGCGGGAGGCCGCGAAGTCGAAACCATCCAAATGCTGCCGCGCTTTCACGGCCTCGCCGATCACCTGCTCGATGGTCTCGTCGCCTGCGATTTCGATGCAATGCGCGAGGGATTTGCCGAGCGCGGATTCGGGTTTGCGGCCGGCATCCGTGAGAACCTGTAGCCGGGCAGTTTCCAAGAGATTGCGCTCGCCGAGTTCGTCCAGCACTTCGAAGCCCGCGGGCGTCTGCGCTTCGACCGGAAACATGTGCAGCACACGGTCGCAGAAGGCGTGAATGGTCTGCACCTTCAGGCCGCCGGGCGTTTCGAGCGCCGACGCGAACAGGCGGCGCGCGCGTGCGCGGCGTCCGGGCGAGGGCGCGGTGGATTCGATCCTCGCAATTTCCGCATCCAGGGCTTCGTCGTCGAGCCGCACCCATGCCGAAAGCGTTTTCAGCACTTCGTTTGCCATGTGCGCTGCCGCGGCCTTCGTATAGGTCAGGCAGAGAATTCGTCCCGGCGGGACACCATCAAGCAGAAGCCGGATGACGCGCCACACGAGCACGGTCGTCTTGCCGGAGCCCGCGTTCGCGGAGACCCAGGCGGAGTTCCGCGGATCGGAGGCCTGCGCCTGCGGCGACGGCTGCGCGTTTTCGGTTGCGCTCATTCGCCCTCCGACCATTCCTTGAAGCGGGCGAGATGCTCGTAGTCGTTGTAATCCTTCTGCCACAACACGCGCGGAGCAAAAGGATAGGCGGTTTCCTCTTTCGAATATTCGGCGAGCAGCTTCTTTGCGCCTTCGAGCGCGTGGCGCGCCGCTATGTCGAGATGATCGCCCCCCGAAATGCCGCGCGGTTCCGCGACGGCAGTGAAGTCGCTGCGGTTCGATAGTGCGAAGAGTTTGAACTCGCCGGGAGGCTGATCGCCGGTGATCCGGACCGGCCCGACTTCGGAAAACTTTACGCCTTTTTCGATCCCCGGAAATCCGCCCTCGCGCGCGATCGCAGCCTCGAGCAGAAGTTGCGGCTCGAAACCGAGAATCGCTTCCTTGTAGGTCGGCGGCTTTCCGGTCTTGAAATCGAGAACGGCGAGGGTGCCGTCTGTCTTCACTTCGATCCGGTCCGCACGCGCAGTGATCGTGAAGCCGTCCTTGCCGACGGGAAATTCGTGGGCCCCGGCAACTTCGGCGTAAATCCGCGCAATCCCGCTCCGGCGCTCGCGTTCGATCTCCACGAACCATTTTGCGGCGCGGACGAAACGCGGCCACCAGATTGCGCGGGCAGCCGGAAAGCTCTCCATGGCCGCGAACGCATCAACGCCGATCGCGATGAGATCGTCGAGCGCCTTGGCGCCGAGCGCATTGGGATGCTGCTCTGTGAACCGAGAAATAATTTCATGAAGCAGCGAGCCGAGATCCGCGGCGCCCGGCTCCTCGTCGATGGCATCGAGCTTCTGCAAGCGCAGGATCTTGCGGGCATAGATCGAATAGGGATCGCGCGTGAGATCGCGCATGTCGCTCATGCTGAAGCGGTGCGGCCGCGCCGAAAGCGGGGGCCTGGGCTTTGGTGGCGATGCGGGCTCGGCGCGCTCAGCAGTCTCCAGTTCGCGCGCCCAGCTGAGATACTTTCCTCCGCGCTCGAGTGCCGCCTTCCAGTCCCCTTCGCCGGCAACCGCGGACACGCGCTGCAGGAAGCGCGATGCGATGGTCTCGACGCCGGCCTGCTTGCGCGGGCGGACCAGAAACAGCTCGCGCGCACTTGCCGCCTGCACGAAGTCGTGCGCGGACAACCCGATCCTGCGTTCGGGAAGATCGAGCCCCATGGCTCGGCGCATCGGGCGATTGAGCCAGGAGTCGGTATGCGTCTCGGGCGGCCACACGCCCTCGCACAATCCGCCGAGCACGATGCGGTCGGCGGAGATCATGCGCGCTTCGAGAGGCCCGAGAATCCGGAGCCGCTCATTCTCCGCGCGGGAAGGCCGCAGCGTATGCTCGCGGATTGAAGCGGAAAACGACTCTGCGTAGTCCGAAAGTGTCATCGCGGGCGCATCGCGGCCTGCTTCGACGAGATCTTCGAGTGCAGCGAGCATTGTCTCGCGGTCGTCGCCTTCGGTTCCGGAAAGCGCGCCGGATAGAGCAGCGAGGTGAGCTTCCGCGATCTTGGAGAATTCGTGTTCCTTCTCCGCAAGCGCGCAGAGCGGCGCGAGTGTCTCCGAAAGTTTGCGCGCGACATTCGCCGCGCGGTCCCACTGCGCTTCCTCGAAACGCCGGCGCCGGTCGCTGCGGTGGTATTCGTCCTTGCGGCGTGCCGAAATCACGGACGGCAGGGCGCCAACGCCGCCCGCAGGCCGCGTGCCGCGCAGGCATGCGATTTCGAAAAGCGCGACATCATCGGCTGCGAACATGGCCCGCATGTAGGGATGATGCAGAAAGGCGAGGATCGCCGAAGGCGCCGCATCGGCGGCTGCGGCCATTGCGGCGAGGCGCGCGAGGCGGCCCGCTTCGCTGTCGGCAAGTGGCAAGCCCGCTGAATCGTCGATGTCGATGCTCCAGCGCGTAAGCTCCGCGCAGACGCGCCGCGCGAGCGCACGATCCGGGGTTACCAGTGCCGCGGTTTTCTTCTCGTGCAGCGCTTCGCGAAGCGCGATCGCAATCGAAAGCGCTTCTTCGCGCGAGTCCGCCGCTTCGACAATCGTGATGCCGTCGAGCGAATTTTCCGGGGCAAGTCTGTGCGAGACGTCGCTCTCCGCCTGCGGACGGAATGCCAGAGAGAATACCTGCTCGCGCTTCGGGAAGGCGGCTTCGCCGAGCGGGATCACGGCATCGCGCGCGATCCCGATTTTTTCGAGGAGCCGTTTCAGGCCGAACTGCGGATGGCCTGGCATCGGCTCTTCGCCCGCGCCGATCAGGGCGAAGGCATCGTTATCGAGCGACTGGTCGAGACCGGGCAGGACGACTGCGCCGTTCTCGTGGTGCGCAAGCACGTGAAGCAGCGCTGCGACCTTCGGCAAGGTGCCGGTCGAGCCTGCGGCGATCAGCGGGCCGCCTTTCGCGCGCGCGATTCTTTCCGCTTCCCGCTGCAACAGCCGGTCGCGGCGATCAGCGGCATCGATCCTGCCGCGCTCCCCAAGAAACGCGCTCCATCCGTGGTCGACGATCGCGAGAAAATCGCGCGAGCGCGTCCAGTACTGGTCGAAATCGGAAAACTTGTCTGCAACGGCCTTCTGCGCGTGGGTGAATTTCAGGCCCGCCGTGATGAAATCGTCCATGAGATGCGCAAGTTCGTCGGCAAGCGCGATTGCGATCGCAGGCGAGGCGGGAAGGAGCGGAGTTTCTTTTCTCGCGAAGCCCGCAATCAGCCTAGCGAGCGCGAGCCTTCGTGCGCCGGTCGAAATCGCCGGTTCGAGC
>JAGXQU010000125.1 GCA_018335895.1 Hyphomicrobiales bacterium
GAATTTCGCGGCGAAAAATTGAGAAGGCTGCGACACGAAAAAAGTTTTCGGATATTTGCGAAAAGATGCGCGTGGCGGGGCCGCCGGTCCCTGACCGAAAGGCTGTCGAGATTTGACCCGCCCCCGGGCCAGTCAACCGAGTCAACCTTGTCAACCTTACTTTTCCGGACCGTAGCTACCGCGACCCCGGGGTACGAAACACCCGCACGCGCTACCTCGCCAGAAGGAACCGAAAGCTTTTTAGTCTCCTCTTTAGGCTCGCTTTTTAGTCTCTCGCTTCGCGCTGTGACTGCCGAGCCGTCGCCGGTCGAAACACTAGCGAGGGGGAGCCCGCTGAAAAGAACCGCGAACGTCATTGGTCGCCCCCGCCCAACGCAAAGCGAGAACGCAAGTCGATCAGGTCGCTTTGTTGAAGCGTTCCGCGCAAGAACTTGCCGACCAGCAACGGCACGACTTCAGAATAGGTTGCTAGAATCTCCCAGCCGTCGGGGCCGAGCATGCCGGCCAAAGCGTTTTCCGCTTCCTGCCGAGCCCTATTGTTGTGGTTAGAATAGTGGTTCTTCTTATCTACGGCACGATTGTCAGTAGGGGTGATGTCTTGGGTGTCCGTAGGTTTCGCTAAAGGATCGGGCGGACAGTTCAAGCGATAGTTGTTCGCGCGCCGCTGATTGCCGTCATATTGGTTTTCAATTTCTATTAGGCCTGCGCGCTCCAACACCCTGTTGTGTCGGTGAATGGTTCTTGGGTGCAGCGATGCTTCGAGAGCGATCGTTCTGACCCTCGGAAAACAACGGTTGGTTTTAGGATGAGCGTGCGACGCAATTACCATCAGCACGTGTTTCGTCATGGGTGGAAGGTCTTGCTTCATTGCCCAGAGAATTGCGTGAAAGCTCATTGGGGAGCTCCTACGGACACCGCATTCGCCTCGACCCACTGCAGAATGTCGCTTCTGCGATATCGCACCGCCCTTCCCGCACGTATAAACGTGGGTCCGCGTTTGCGATTGCGCCATGCCTGCAGCGTCTTCACCGAGAGGTTCAGAAGCTTAGCGGCTTGGATCTCAAGTAGCAGAGCCTCTGGCTCTTGGAGTGCTTGATGAAGCGGCATCGAAATCCCTCACGTCGATTTTGACGTTGGGATTAGTGCGCCAGGCGGGACGGAAATTCATCAGACAACGCAGGACAATATCAGACAACAGCGGACAAATGCGGTCAGTTAGCGGCGTTTCTTGTTCAGGTATCGGCTGATCGACTTGGCGCTGACTTCGGGCAAATTCATCTCTTTCAATTGAGCATTGATCCGATGCACTACAACCTTCCTCTGCAGGCCATCTGGAATCCCTCCTCTCCAAAGCTTGATCACCGCTGAATGCGTGCGTTTGTCGGCTGGCGTAGTGGGCTTCGGATAGGGGCTACGTGCTCTTGGTTTCGGCTTTGCTACGCGCGCCGGTATTGGCTTTGTCGTATCGGCTATAGCGATCGGCGCCTCCAACGGTCGTAATGACATCTCCACGCCGGTCCACGCTGGTTTCGGATAGGTATCGCCGCCAATCAGGTCTCCGTTTCGGACATCAATGCAGAGATCGGTTCTATTCCATAGTTGCCGGCCAATTGGCTGAGAAACTCCAGACGCCTTGAAAGTCGCATCGGCTCCAACCGCCCCGCTAGCGAGTACGCCCATTAGTGCGCGCCACCGGGAGCAGACTACTTCGGCTTGGCGAACTCCGAGGTCAGAAGGGATAGCTTCTCTGCCCCCGAGCACCGTCGCAGGCCCACGGACGAAGCTCATCGCAAGGCTTTCTGCGCTTAGCGTTACAGGCCATTTCATGTCGAGATAGCGTTCAGGAAAGCGCTGGTCGTTTTCCAAAGCGCCCATTGCGTTTTGGAACGTGTGGATTGCAACGACTTCGGGATCTTCGAGGACGCATCGCTTAAACGCTTCGGCAAGACTAAGGCCAGCCAACCGAGTTTCAAAACTGCTGTCGAATGCCAACGGAAACACCCGTACATCATGAAAAACAACACCACTGCCACTTCGATCTTTGATGCGGTTTTTTCCAAAATCACAGGTGATGCTCTTCCAGCCCCCCGAAAAAACTGCTGTTTGAGGGCTGCTACGCGTCTCTTTCGAACCCCACGCAAACAGTCGCTCGTCGAGGAATCGCTGTTTGAAAGGCGTTACGATGCGATTGAATGCTTCGTCTCGTACGGCACGCAGCCTTCGTTTCGTCTCGACTGTCGCGATGAGATAGCCGCCTAGGTCGCTACCTCGGGGTACCAGAGAGGTCTCGTAGGCCTGCTTTGCTTCAAGGTATTGTTGCCACAGATCGGAACAGGTCGTGCGCTCTAGCGCCTCGATCAGCGTCCAGCCCTTTTGCTTATTCGGCGAAGGTGTCTGCATAGCGCTCGTTTCTCGCGCGCAAGCCGAATCAGTCTCACGATTCGTCCAATTCCAAAAATTTCAGTGAGTTTTGCGCGTGGTTTTACACAACCCTGCTCCACCATTGTCGGTGAGCTGGTTCGATGGCGTTTTACAGAACGCTACAACACGGTGGAGTCGCTAGATTTTCCGAGATTTTTGCCATCACCGTGTGGAATGGCGAGTGACAAACGAACCTCAGCAAAACGAAGCCCGCGAACTAGCGCGCATCAGCTTACGTCTGCCCTGAAGTCCAGCGCTTTATCTGCGGCGGACCCGGAAACATCACTGGACTTGGCCCCAAGCCCAGACCTCAGTCGGCCCGCGTTCACGCGGCCGGCAAGCCTGCCGTTTTGGCCGAGACGCATGAATGCGGCGATGGCTGCGGCCTACTGCGGCGAGGCCTCCACACGGGCGTTTCTGGCCCGCGTAGGCCGAACCAAGGAATTCCCTCTTCCCCGAATACGGGAGGGCCGCCGGGTACTATGGCTGAAGGACGATCTGGACAAGGTGATGGAGCCCCGAGGCGGCGAGTCCGAAAGGGACATCGCCGGGGACTTGTAGTCGTGCAACGGCTGAAGCCTCGTTTCGTCGTCGCGAAGGCGCTACCGAGCGGCGTTACGGCGTTCTACTTCAACGTCCCAAAGTATCACCTTGAGAAAGGCTGTCCGAACCTCAACCAGGCGCTCGGTACGGATTACAACGGTGCATGCGGCATCGACGGGAAAGGTGGTCGCGCGGCTGCACTCAACGCTCGCTTCGATGAGTGGCAGATGGCCGAGGCGGGTATCCCGTCCGAAAATCTCGACCGCATCGGCACCGTCGATTGGCTGTTCCGGACTTACAAAACGACCAAAGCCTATCTAGAGAAAGTCTCGCCGCGATCGCGGATCGATTACGAGCGGACCATGCATCTCGTGGCCGACACCTTGACGAAAAAGAATGAGCGGGTGGGTGCCCACATGATCAAGTCGATCACGCCGCAAGGTGCCGACAAGATCTACGAGCGGATCATCGGGCTTATTGACGGCGAAGGTATGCCGACCCGGCTCCGGCAGGGCGAAAAGGCCGTGAAGCTTTGTAGTAAGGCGTGGCGCGTGGTCCACCGACTCTACCCATCCGAGTTCGACAAGAACAACTCGGACCCTTGGGCGGGCGTCACGCTGAAACGACGCATCAAGAAAACCAAGCCCGCTGTCACGCGCGAAGAGGTCTATAAGTTCGCTTGGGGCTGCATCGAGCGCGGGAAACCGGAGCCTGCTGCGGCTGCAGTCATTTGCTTCGAGTGGCTGCAGCGCCCCGAGAACGTACTCGCTGGAGCGATCAAGTGGTCAGATTATAGGACAAACGACAAGCCGGGACAGATCCGAATTGAACACCACAAGACCGGCAAGTTCGTGCTTCACCCGCTCGAGGAATGGACCGACGAAGGCCGCGTCCTTTTCTACGAAGAAGCTGAGAAGGTGCTCTCGCATCTGCCCCGCCGCGGAATCCCTATGATTCTCCGGGAGATCAAGCCGCTGAAGTGCTTCTCAAAAGACCCCGCCACCTACAAGCCGTATTCGTTCTCGGGTTTCCAAAAGATCATTCAGACTATGCGTTCGCAGATCGGATTACCTCCGCACTTTTCGTTAGATGCTTGTCGGCACGGTGGCATGACAGAACTAGAAGAAGCTGAGCTTACGGATGGCCAAGGGCGCGCTCTTTCGGCACATTCAAGTAAGGCTTACGACGGTTACGCAAAGCGCACAGAGAAACGAGCGTTGAATGCAACAAAAAAACGATTCGCTCACATCACTTCGACTAGCAGTTAGTTCCGGGTTGCTATGCATTGGATCGTTTTATTGCATTGATTTTTCGTCCTAAGATATATCCGAACAAATTGATTTGACGTTTGAGCAGTGAAATGGGCGACACGATCAACGTCTGACTACCAGGTAACCCTGCAAGGCAATTGACCGCAAGAGACTGTATCGGATGGAACCTGACATCGAAGATCGAATTATTTCGCTTGGCAACGGACTCGCCACGATCCCAGAGCGCCTCTTGTTAGCGCACGCGCGCGGTGAGGTACTTTTCATTTGTGGTGCTGGTATTTCTCGACCTGCAGGTCTTCCTGATTTCCGCGAGCTTGTCCTTGATGTTTATGCACGTTTGGATCCCGTCGTTCACCTTGTGTTGTCCAGCCTGCCGGCCGGAGCATGCAATAGATGGGAAGCCGATTACGGTGGCTTGACGGAGCGCCAGACGGCAGAAGTAAAGCGTTTCATTGTAGGCGACTATGATGTTGTCCTTGGCATGCTTGAGCGACGGCTTGACGACCAGACGCGCGGCGATAGCAAGGTGAGGAACGAAGTAGCCGCGCGTCTTCGTTCCGGCAATAAGAGTCCCTCACAAATTCATCGGACACTCATGCGTCTCGCTGACCGCGGCGGTGTCAAGACCATTGTTACAACGAACTTCGATCTACTGCTTGAATCCGCAGCCAAGCGTCTCCGACCATCCGTACAAACATATTCATTGGGCTCTATACCCCGACCTTCGAGACAAAGCGATTTCGCCGGAGTTCTTCATATTCACGGCGCTCTAGACAAGAATTTTTCGCGCTCTTCCGAACTCGTTCTATCAGATCAGGATTTTGGTGAGTTCTATTTGCGTCGGCGCGTCGTGCCGGATTTCATCTACGATGCCGCTCGTCTCTTTCATCTTGTCCTCGTCGGATATAGCGCAAACGACCCACCGATGCGTTACTTGTTGAATGCAGTAGCCGCGGATGGCAGCCGCTTCGACGATTTGAAAGAGCGGTTCACGTTTTTTGGAACTAACAAGCCTGATCCAGTCTCGTTGGAGGACTGGAAAGCGCGCGGCATCACGCCTATCCATTATGACTCGATAAATGGTCACAATGCGCTACTGGAAACGCTTGCGCGGTGGTCGCTGCTTTCCGCTATCAATGGGAAGAAGACAACAATTGACGCAGAGCTTCGCCGGATTGTGAAGACCACCAGAGCGTCTGCCACCGAGCCAGACCGCGACCTATTTGATCATCTTTTTCGTCGTAGCAACGCTAGTGAACGGACGAGGTTGGCGACGCTAGTGTCTGATGCAAACGCTAACATCGACTGGCTCGATGCGATCGTGAAAATTGGAATGGAGAAAGATAGAGGGCGGAAGTCATGATCAGGTCATGGGTCTCTCTTGACCCGAATGATCGGGACACATTCCGCGCGACGATTGCGTTTCTGGGGAGTCGCCTGCAGGAACAGGGTACGATTGACTGGGCGCTTCGCTTGAAGCCCGACCAGCAGATTGAACGAATTGCTATTCAAGAATTGCTGAGCGGACCTGGGGCGCAAGACCTGAAGGAGCCTTGGGCAACGGCCTGGTATCTTATTGAAGAAAGCTGGTCATCAGGAGGTCCTGAGAAAAGTGATTCTACCATATATAGAATCCAGAAACGTTTGCGTGCTGGCGACTATTCGGGAGCAGTTATAGCCGCTCTTGTGCGTCTAGTTTCTCCTAGGCTTAAGGTTGAGCCTGTTGGTTCTTGGCGTTGGCAAGTTATCAAGAAACCGCGGCATCCGAAGTCCTTCGAACATCTTCTTTCTGCGAGTCTAACGAGCGGCGATCTGATCGATCCGAATATTCTCGACCTTGCAGTAGTTACAAATGTCCAGTTTCTAATTTCACTTGCCAATTCTCTTGATGCAGCGGTCCTTCACGGACTCGACATCGCGCGGCGCCTAGGATGGGACAGTCAACGGCGATTTTGGCAGCTTGGAGGACTAGAGCGAGTCTACTACACGTCCACGGCTGTTGAGCCAGACGAAATTCGAGATCCAGATACCTTTCATCGCGGTATCGCCCCCTCCGTGAAATTACTTCATGCGGTTCTTGTGCGAATTGCTGATGTTGACATTAGTGCCGCGCGACAATTTGTGTCGCGATGGAACTTCTCTGCCACGCCAGTACACGTTCGATTGTGGGCTGCTATGTCTCGCAACCCCGAATTAACCTCTGGCAAACAGATCGAGGAATTTCTGCTAGATCTCGATGATCGAAAGTTTTGGGATCTGCATGCCTTTCCTGAGATCGCAGAACTGCGAGCAAAGCGGTTCTATGAACTAGGCCAAAAGGCAAGAGAGAGTATTGTTGCGCGCATTCAGATGGGCCCTCCGCGCGATCATTGGCCAAGAAAGGCAGAAGCAGAGAAGGTCAAGAACGCGCGCCTGTATTCGGCTATTCGCGAACTGAGACGTATCGAGGTTTCCGGTGGGCAATTACCGGCCACGTCGAAATCTTGGCTCGATGGGCAGATCGGACAGTTCACCGATCTTGAGGAAATGGCGACCGATGAAGGGTTTTCCACATCGGCTACCGTTCGATGGGTTTCTCCCAATCCCGACGACCGATACGACACTCTTGAAGGAGCGGCTCGGCTACGAGCGCTTGAGACGGCGCTTTCGACTAGCCGTGGCGGCTGGGACGACGACCCAGCAGAACGCGCGAACGACTGGTTGCGACAAGCTCAAAAGGCCATGCTAGTCCTTCGCGACCTTGAAACTTCAAGAAATGGTGGAGACGACTTCCCGAGAGTGTGGAATAGTTTCGGTTGGGCGCACAGACCGTCAGAGCCTAATCAAGGAACAGTTCCAGATCGTCAAGACGAAACAGAACGCGTCCTAGCGTGTCTAGATCGACTCTCAGATCAAACCTTGTCCACGGCCATAGAAGGCATTAGCGCTTGGCTCGATGCATGGGCCAAAAAAGTTGCCGCTTCCCCGCTGGGATTGCCGGTTTGGTTACGCGTTTGGCCGATCGCTGTTCAAGCAACCAATAGTAGACCGGAAAATAGCGATAGTTCGGACCTAAGCGCCATCTATCGTTCAAGCGAAGACGATCATGAGCCTATGGATCTCGATACAATCAATTCACCTGCTGGAAAGCTTGTCGGTGTTTTTCTAGCAGCATGCCCTTCGCTCACTTCCAACTCACGAGCGTTTGTCAATGGGTCGGCTGAGCGGCAGATGCGTGATGTATTGATTTCTTCAACCGGAAGAAGTGGTCTGATAGCAAGGCATCGATTGATTGAGGAACTCCCATACTTTCTTCGCGCCGACCGTAACTGGACACATGATCATTTGATTGCGCCGCTGCTAAACGACGACGGCGCGTCGCTTGCCCTCTGGCGCGCGATTGCCCGCCGTACCCATTTCACTGATGTCTTAAAAATCATCGGCGGAGCAATGGCGGAACGAGCAACAGATCGTCGGCTCGGAAGGGAGACAAGAATAAAGCTTGTATTCAGCGTAGTTATCGAGTCTCTTCACGCTTTCCGTGAAAGGCGGGATCCTGCGATTCCCAACCCTCGAATACAACAAATGTTGCGGACGCTCGACGATGAAGTTAGGGCATCGGCAGCGAATGCAATACAACAGTTCGTTCGCGAGCTTTCTGAAAGAGCTGCTGGACGGAAACATTCGGACCGCGAAGAAAAGAAACACCCTACGTCTGCTGCAGAACTATTCTTGTCTGCGGCTGATCCCTTTCTACGCAACGTCTGGCCGCAAGAGCGCTCTCTAGCTACGCCCGGCGTTAGCGCCGCTCTTGCCGATCTTCCCGCGACTTCTGGACAAGCGTTTGCAGAAGCAGTCGATACCATCTCGCGCTTCCTAGTGCCGTTCGATTGCTGGTCGATGATTGATTACGGTCTCTACGGTGAGAATGCCGGCGAGAAAAAACTCGAGCTGATAGACAACGAGGAAAAAGCTAACGCGTTGCTGCGTTTGCTTGACTTGACTATTGGAAACTCGGAGGGGGCTGTAATCCCTCACGATCTAACCGACGCGCTAGATCAGATAAAATCTATTTCGCCGACAGCTGCTGAATCTCCAGCATTCCGTCGTCTTTCGACGGCCGCGCGCCGCTAGTTTGATCACCGCCAGCTTACGATAGAAATTCGGCCTAAGAATCTAGCTTATTGCCGAAGGATTCGTTCGAGCTTATCCCGTTCACACTTCAGTCGTCAGAATGGGCTTCCGACTTTTGTCAGAATGCGAAATTGTCTCCGCGCCAAACCCCTGTGATCACTAAAGGAATTGGTTGGGGCGCCAGGATTCGAACCTGGGAATGGCGGAATCAAAATCCGCTGCCTTACCGCTTGGCTACGCCCCAATGGCCGGAAGGGGCGCAATCTACTCAAGATCGGGCCTACTGCAACGCCGGAATGGCCGCATCCAAGGCTGCTTGAAGGCGCCGGACGAGGCTGCTAGGAAGCAGCCGCTTCGCGCCTGCCCCTTAGCCCTAGCTAAGGTTCCGGCCCGAGCCTTCTATGACGACGATCGGAGCGTAGCGCAGCCTGGTAGCGCACCTGCTTCGGGAGCAGGGGGTCGGTGGTTCGAATCCACTCGCTCCGACCATTTCTCCCGCAACTCGGCACAAAAAGAGAACCTTCCGCCCAGCGGCGGTTCATTCCCCGTTCGCCGAAGTCCGCAGCTTTCCGCCGGAAGTCCGGCGGGCGCCATTCCGCGCGTCAGCCGGCCTTCAAATTACCCGCGGCAGTGCGGCCGCGGTCGGTCGTAATAATATCGAAGGTGATCTTCTGTCCTTCGTTCAGGGTCGATAGACCGGCCTGCTCAACCGCGCTGATGTGCACGAAGACATCTTTGCCGCCATCGGACGGCTGGATGAAACCGTAGCCCTTCTGCGCGTTGAACCATTTCACGGTACCGGAAGGCATGTTCGTATCCTTGTCGTGGGTCTTCTGCGGACGCGCCCTGCAAAATGCGCAGACGATTCCGGCAATCGCTCTCTCGGGTTGCGAAATGACAAGACCAGAAGCCGGTTCGACGCTGTCGTTGCCGCCTGAGGCCCAGGTCGCGGAGCCGAAATAAGATTGCCGTAAAAGTGGACCGCAACAGGGTTCGCTCGTCAAGGGAAGCGGCTGCCCGCATTTTTTGCCCGCTCGCGCATTCGCTGTGCAGAAGCGTCCGCGCCGCGGCAGCCTTATGATAGGGAGATCGTCGCCAGTCGTGTGCGGACCAAAGCGAAAGTAATATGAGCGAAGAAATACAGTTCGACCGCAATTTCGAAGCCAGACCGGGTGTCGCGGAAGAAATCGCACCCGGCGTCCGGCGGATTCTTTGCGACAATCCCAGCCCTTTCACATTCAAAGGCACGAATACCTATATCGTCGGCCGAGGTTCGGTGGCGATCATCGATCCCGGCCCCGCAGACAGCCGGCATATCGATGCAATTCTGTCCGCGCTCGGTAACGAAACCGTCGCACAAATACTGGTTTCCCATACCCACCGCGATCATTCTCCGGCGGCAGCGGCGATCAGGAAGGCCACGGGCGCGAAGACCTATGCGGAAGGACCGCACCGGCCGGCACGCGAACTCCATCTCGGGGAAACGCCGCCGCTCGATTCCGGCGGCGACGGCGATTTCACGCCCGACCACAAACTTGCCGACGGCGAAGTGATCGAAGGCAAGGACTATGCGCTGGAAGCCGTTTTCACGCCGGGGCACACCGCCAATCACGTCGCCTTCGCGCTGCGCGGGACGGACGTGCTTTTCTCCGCCGATCACGTGATGGGCTGGGCCACTTCGATCGTGGCGCCGCCGGACGGCTCCATGAGCGATTACATGGCCTCGCTTCACAAGCTGGAGAAGCGTCCGGAGTCGCTTTACCTGCCGGGGCATGGCGGCCCGGTGACGAACGCACACAAGCTGCTGCATCAGTATATCGAGCACCGCGAAGCGCGGGAGACCGCAATCCTGCGCAAGCTCTCGCGCGGGGAAAGCGACATACCCGGCATCGTGCAGGCGATCTATATCGGGCTCGACCCCAGGCTCGCTAAGGCCGCGGCGCTGACGACCTACGCGCATCTGGAAACGCTGGTCGAACGCAATCTGGTTGCGACCGACGGAGCGCTTTCGCTCGGCGGACGCTATCGCCTGACGGCCTGAGCCCGACAAAAAAAGCCGGCGCCCGTTCGAGGCGCCGGCTTGGTACTCCCCTTCCGGGCAGAATTTACTCCGCCGCGACGCTCGGCAGCCGGTAGTCTCCGAACTGATCGCGGAGCGCGGTCTTCAGGATCTTGCCGGTCGCGGTGTGCGGAATCTCCTCCACGAAAACCACGTCGTCCGGCATCCACCACTTCGCGATCTTGCCTTCCATGAACTTCAATATGTCTTCCCGCGTGGGCTTCTTGTCTTTCTTCGGAATGACGATGAGCAACGGGCGCTCGTCCCATTTCGGATGCGCGATGCCGATGACGGCAGCCTCCGCGACATCGGGATGACCGACAGCGACATTTTCGAGATCGATCGAGGAGATCCATTCGCCGCCGGACTTGATCACGTCCTTCGCACGGTCCGTGATCTTCATGTAACCCATCGGATCAATGGTCGCGACGTCGCCGGTGTCGAAAAAGCCGTCCTTGTCGAGGATGTTGCCGCCCTCGTTCTTGAAATAGGCGGAGGCGACCGCAGGACCGCGCACCTTGAGACGACCGAACTTCACGCCGTCCCAGGGCAACTCGTTGCCTTCATCGTCGGTGATCTTCATCTCGACCGTGAAGATCGAGAAGCCCTGCTTCTCCTTCACGTCGAGTTCGGCGTCGCCCTTCAGGTGCGCGACGTCGGCTTTGAGCGAGCCGGCGGTGCCGATCGGGCTCATTTCGGTCATGCCCCAGGCATGCGTGACCTGCACGTCGTATTCATCCTGGAACTTCTTCATCATGGCGCGCGGACAGGCCGAGCCGCCGATTAGCACGCGCTTCAGGTGCGGAAGCTTCAGTTTGTTCTGCTCGAGATGCGCGAGCAGCATCATCCAGACGGTCGGCACCGCGGCGGTGACGCTGACCTGATACTTGTCGAGCAACTCATAGATCGACGCGCCGTCGAGCTTCGCGCCCGGCATGATCAGGCTTGCGCCCGTCATAGGCGCCGAGAAAGCGAGCGACCACGAGTTCGCATGGAACAGCGGCACGACCGGAAGCACCACATCGCGGCCGGAAAGACCGAGCACGTCCGGCACCGCGGCGGCGAGCGCATGCAGCGTATTCGAGCGGTGCGAGTATACGACGCCCTTCGGATTTCCGGTGGTGCCGGAGGTGTAGCACATGCCGGCGGCGTCGTTCTCATCAACGTCGACCCATTTGAATTTGCCGTCCACTTCGGCGATCCAGTCCTCATAGGCGACGGCGTTCTTCAGCGACGTCTGCGGCATATGCGCTTTGTCGGTGAGCACGATGTATTTCTTCAGTGTCGGCAGCTTGTCGGCGAGCTTCTCGAGGACCGGCACGAAGGTCAGATCGACGAAGATCATTTTATCTTCGGCGTGATTGACGATGTAGATGATCTGTTCGGCGAACAGACGCGGATTGACCGTGTGGTAGACCGCGCCTGCGCCTAGGATTCCGTACCAGGCTTCGAGATGGCGGGCGGTATTCCATGCGAGCGTCGCCACGCGGTCGCCCTTCTTGATGCCGTCCTTCACAAGACGCTGCGCGACCTTGAGGGCCCGCTCGCGAATCTGCTTGTAGGTGGTCTCGACGATGGGGCCTTCCACCGAACGGCTGATAACCTTGCGGTTCGGGTACTGGATTGCGGCGTGGTCGATGATCCGGTTGCAGGTCAGCGGCCAGTCCTGCATCAAGCCCTTCATGATATTCCTCCCTCACGCTTATCGTTATGCGGCAGCACGGCTCGCCGGCGCCTTTCTGCGCGAAACTAGCGCGTGCGGAGCGGCAAGAAAACTACCGATCGGTTCGCGCTATGGTGCCGCGGACGAATGAAAACCGCTTCGTTTACGCTGCTTTTCCTGACCGCCTTAGGCGCCTCCATGGGCCCTGGAGGGGCGGAAACCGTGAGCCTGCCCAAGACCGCGCCAATGCCGGAGATGCGGCCGAGCGAGGCCCCTCAGCCGTCCGGCTCGAAGCCTCGTTTCCCCGCGCTGCTTCCGATCTCAAAGGAAGACGCCGATGCCGCGGACAAGCTCTGCAAGGCGGTTCTTGCCAAAGACAAGGTGATCGCCGAACCGGCACGGGCGGCGATCTGGGACAACGGCTGCGGCGCGATCGGCCAGATCACGATTTCTGCGATCAAGCTGAAAGACGGCGGCGAGGTCCTGCTCCGGCCTTCAGCCTTGATCCGCTGCGAAACCGCCGAAGTGTTTGCAGACTGGGTCCGTGAAGACCTCGCACCGGCAACCGCCGACTATGGCGGAATCGCGCGCATCGATGTCGCCGCTTCCTACCATTGCCGCCCGCGGAACAATCTTCGCGGCGCGCGCCTGAGCGAACATGGCCGCGCGAACGCGATCGACGTTCGCGCGATCGCGACGAAAGACGGCCGCCGTTTCGGGGTCGATCTGCCCGAAACTCCAATCAAGCTTCTGAACGAACTGAAGCAGACGAGTTGCGCGCGGTTTACAACCGTGCTCGGCCCGGGTTCCGACGGCTTGCACGAAGATCATTTCCATCTCGATCTTGCGCAGCGCCGCGGCGGCTTTCGGCTGTGTCAGTGGAATTTGCCTACGCCGCCGGACCCGCTCGAGCGTCCGCTGCATGCAGACCGGCCCTAACGGAAAAGGGCGCTGCTTTCGCAGCGCCCTTTGCCCCCAAACCGACAGTCGCGGACAGATCAGATAACAATGACCTTCGCGCCCATCGGCACACGATTATAGAGATCGATGACGTCCTCGTTCAGCATGCGGATGCAGCCGGACGAGATCGCAAAGCCGATGTACTCGGGCTGATTGGTTCCGTGGATACGGAACAGCGTGTCCTTGTTGCCCTGGAACAGATAGAGCGCGCGGGCGCCCATCGGGTTATGCGGACCCGGCGACACATACTTCGGCAAATTCGGGAAGCGCTTGAGAATATCCGAGGTTGGAGTCCAGTCGGGCCACTCCGCCTTGCGCTTGACGTTGGCTTCGCCCTTGAAGGCCATGCCCTCTTCACCCACCGTCACGCCGTAGCGATAGGCCTTGCCCTCACCCTTGATGAGATAGAGGAACTTCTTCTCGGTATCGATGATGACCGTGCCGGGCTTCTCTTTCGTCGGATACTCGACGAGATGGCGCAGCCAGCCGTCATCCGGCTTGTGCTTCAGGTAGGGCGCGCTCGCAATCAACTTGCGGTCACGCGCGGACAGCGCGGACTCGGGAACCGGATCGAGGGTGTCGGAAATGCAGCCGGCCAGCGAGAAGGCCAACAGCACGAAGGCGAGGTGACGAATCCGCATTTCTTACAGACCTAGAAGTTCGCTTGCCCCCAAGCTTGGTCAGTCAGTAACCGAACTCATTTTTGACGGGAAGAGCCTAAGGCCTTGAAAGGGCTGGATATCAAATTCTGTGGCAGAAATGTCGCAATGCGGGATACCCGGAAGCCAAAACCGAAGGCATTTGCTCATTCTGCATCTCGAAAATGCAATCGAGCGCGGCCGTTAACCTTTGGAGAGTCAGATCGCCGCACCCGGCGAATCCGCCGGAATTCTTTCGCCGAATCAACTAATTCGGGCCGCGCCATGCGCCCAAAAGCGCCTTAGTCGGACGCGAAAACCCACGCCCTTTCGGGGACGAAATATGGGTTCGGAGGAATCAATGTCTGCGGCAACCAACGGCAACAACAAGATCGAGGCGCGCGAATCGAGTCGTCCGAATCTCGAGAGCCAGTACCGCAAGGTCGGTATCTCGGCGCTCGCGGCAAGCCTGCGCTATTCGGGCGAGCAGAAGAACAACGCCTATGCGCCGAAGCCGGGCGTCGTAACCCTGCGCGATCTCGAACTGCTTTCCTTCTGAGATCACCGGCTTTCCCGGCACGCCACGTTACGCATTGATGACGGCGCGAACGCGCGCCGTCATGGACGCTACCTGCAAGTCGCGCTAGTGGAGGTGGGTTCGCAGCTTTCGCCTTGCGGGAAATCCCATGCTGTTCGCCCATGTCTTGCGCGGAGCGTCGCTCGTCCGCATCGAGGTGAAGGAAGGCGATCCGTGTCCGCCTGACGCAATCTGGATCGATCTGGTCGCACCGACGATCGGGGAGGACAAGATCGTAGAAGACGCGATCGGCGTGATGGTGCCGACGCGCGAGGAAATGGCAGAGATCGAGGTCTCGAGCCGCCTATATATCGAGAACGGTGCGCGCTACATGACCGCGACCGTGATGTACAACACCGAAACCGACAAGCCCGGCACCACTGCAATTACCTTCATCATAGCGGGCGGCAGGCTCGTCACGGTGCGTTACGACGAGCCGAAGCCCTTCACTTATCTCGCGGGGAAACTCTCGAAAGCCTGCGCCGCGAATACGACCGGCCCGGTCATCATGGTCGAGTTGCTGGATGCGATCATCGACCGAATCGCGGACATTCTCGAACGGCTCGCAGCCGAGGTGGACAAAGTCTCCGCGCGCGTATTCGAGCGGAACGCCGCACGCGACGACCCGAACCAGCGCTATCAAGCGATCCTGCGGACCATCGGCCGCAAGGGCGACCTGCTTTCGAAATCGCGCGAGAGTCTCGTCTCCCTGAACCGGCTCGTATTGTTCTTCACGAACGAGGCGGAAGCGGCCGGTCTTCCGAAAGACCAGCGCACGCACCTGAAGAGTGTCGCGCGCGATATTTCCTCACTGACCGATCATGCCCATTTCCTCGGAAACAAGATCACGTTCCTGCTCGACGCGACGCTCGGCATGGTCAGCCTCGAGCAGAACAACGTGATCAAGCTGTTCTCGGTCATGGCGGTGACGCTGATGCCGCCGACGCTGATCGCCTCGATCTACGGCATGAACTTCGAGCACATGCCGGAACTGAAAAGCATTTACGGCTATCCGCTGGCGCTCATTGCGATGGTGATTGCGGCCATCGGGCCGTATTTCTTCTTCAAATGGAAGCGGTGGTTGTGACTGCTACCTGCGGATAAGCGCGACGGTTCCGTCCTCAAGGCCTACGACAAGCAGTTTTTCGCCACCGGCGCCCAGTAGCGCCATACCGCGCTCGGCCCGCGCGGGCAGTTTGATGCGGGCGATTTCAGAAATTCCGCCGTGGAAGCGCAGGATGCGAATGGAGCGACGGTCGAAAGACGGAATCGCAAGATCGGGCAAGCCGTCGCCGTCGAAATCGGCAACCACGCTTAGGTTTAGTACGCGCGAACCGATGGCATGATTGCTGGTGTCGTCTTCTCGCGCGACATTGACGAGGCCGCCATTCTCCCATCGCCAGATTTCCAGCCGGCCAAGCGCATGCGGCATGCGGACGAGCGCGATTTCCTGTTTGCCCGCGCCAGTAAAGTCGCCGAAACCGGCGGGATTGAGCCAGCGGTTTGGAATGCCGATGGGCGGCGTTTCTGCGAGGATTCCGAGGGCGCCGTTCCTATCGCGGCCAATTACAGCGAGCGCCGCACCGCGCGAAAGATAAGATTTCACGACAATGATTTCAGGAATGCCGTCCCCGTCGAGATCGTGCAGCCGAGGTACAAGGTCCTCAAAGACTGCATCCTTGCCGGCGGACACCCTTTGCTTCTTTCCGTCGTGACCGAAAAATACGAGCGCATCCGCCTCGATGGCGTCGCCGAGCACGCCATGGGTGTAACGGTCAGTCGGAGATGCGAGATAGACGAACCCGTTCAACGCGGGCGCTCCGATAAGCTTGCCGTCAGGCAGCGCATCGCTTTCCTTCGCGCGGCGGATTTCGACGCGGATTTGAGTGAGGCGCGGCTTCGCGTTTGCCAAATCGAGACGCCAGAGCCCCTCAGCCGTGCGAAGCAGAACACCATCATCGTATTCAACAGAAACTACACCACGAGCCTGATCGAGAATCTCGACCTGCCAGGCATGCGCCGGACTCGCAGCCAGAACGACAACGGCAAGGACAATTTTCTGCGCGAGTCGTATCAAATGACGTGCTGCCCGCCGTTGATGTGGATTTCGGCGCCGTTCACGTAGGACGACATCTCGGTACACAAGACGTAGATGATCTTTGCGACTTCGTCCGGCGTGCCGAGACGGCGCATCGGTATCTGTTCTACGATCTTGTCCGTTCCGGGAGACAGGATCGCAGTATCAATCTCACCCGGCGCAATTGCGTTCACGCGGATGCCGCGCGGGCCGAAGTCGGCGGCCATTTCGCGCGTGAGCGATGCGAGTGCCGCCTTCGAGGTCGCATAGGCCGAGCCCGCAAACGGGTGCACGTGCGAGCCGGCGATCGAAGTGACGTTCACGACCGCACCCTGCGTATTCTGCAATTCCTCGGCGAGGCCGCGCGCGAGCATGATCGGCGCGAAGAAGTTCACCTGAAACACGCGCTGCCAGTCCTCGATCGAGGTTTCGATCGTGCCCATGCGCGAGCCGCCCTCGCCCTTCGGCGAGATGCCGGCATTGTTCACGAGCGCGTGCAACTCGCCGCCGATCCGCGACTTGATTTCCTTGATCGCCTGCTTGGTCATCTTGGGGTCGGCGAGATCGACCTGGATGTGGTCTTCGGGACCCATTTCCCACGGGCAGTTTTCCGGAAAGCCGTGGCGCGAACAGGTAATCACCCGCCAGCCGGCCGACGAAAAGCGTTTCACGGTCGCATGCCCGATGCCGCGCGAAGCACCGGTCAGCAGCAGCGTTCTCTTCTTTGCGTTGGTGTCGGACATGTCACCTGCTCACGGGTAAAGCCGCGTTTTCTTCCACGCGCTGCCGGGAGCATCGCGGGTGAATTTTACACGGTCATGCAAACGATAAGGCCGGTCCATCCAGAATTCGATCTGGACCGGAACGATCCGGTAGCCGCCCCAATTCGGGGGGCGCGTGACTTCCTTGCCGTCGAAACGCTTTCCCACTTCAGCGACACGCGCCTCAAAGGTCTCGCGTTTATCAAGCGGCCGTGACTGGTCGCTCGCCCAGGCACCGATCTGCGACGGGCGCGAGCGGCTTGCGAAATAGGCGTCCGCCTCGGCCGCGCTTACGCGCTCGACGGCCCCGCGCACCCGCACCTGCCGCCGGATCGACTTCCAGTGCATGACCAGGGCCGCTTTCGGGTTCGAGGCCAGTTCGGCCCCCTTCGCGCTCTGCTCGTTCGTATAGAAAACGAAGCCGCGTTCGTCGGCCTCCTTCATGAGCACCACCCGCACATCCGGCAGGCCGGAGGCGTCGACGGTTGCGAGCGACATCGCCTCCGGATCGTTCGGTTCGGCGGTCTTCGCTTCCGCAAACCAGGCCTTGAAAAGGGCGAACGGATCGGCGCTTTCGGTGAAGTCACCGGAAATTAACCCTGTCATGCGCTCAATCCTGTCTAGCTCGTTTGTAACCGTATTGGGCTGGAGTAATCGGTGCGTAAGGCGTCGTCAGGGCGAGAGCAGTCCGACACCGGCCGTCTTCCTTATCATGGAACGACGGGCGCCCGCCTATCCGTGGCCTCCCTCTTCTCTGCTCCCATCGCCGCAGGACTGATCGCGATGCTCTTGGGCGGCTGCTCGATGCAGCTTTCTTCGCTCTTGCCGGGCGGCGTCAGCGACAACGGCCCGACCTCAGGTCCGACCGTGATCCGGCACGCCAACGACGAAACCACCGGCTCGATTCCGCTTTCGATGGCGAGCTCGCGCGACATCCCGATGGGCATGAGCGCGATCGACTGGCCGCACACGCAGGCCGCACTCAAAGAAGCGCTTGCGCGCACAGACGAAGGCCCGAGCGTGCCCTGGCACAATCCGGCAAGCGGTGCCCGCGGTACGGTGACCCCGATCGCCTCCGCCTTCACCAAAGACGGCATGCCCTGCCGCAACTTCATCGCAAGCCATGTGCGGGACGGCATCGAGACCTGGTCCGAAGGTCTCGCCTGCCGCGTGAGCGCCGGGATGTGGGAAGTCAAAAGCGTCAAGCCGCTGAAGCGGGGCTGACGGCCAAATTTGGCCTCAGGCTACCCGCATATTTTTACCCGCAGGGGTGACCGCTTCGCTCAGCATGCTGGTCGTTGCACGCGGAAGCCTTCCTCCCCAAATAAGGATCGAGCCGTACCAGCAGCTCGGAAAGGACTTATTCTTTGCGCGACCCCTATGAGGTGCTCGGCGTAGCCCGCAAGGCTTCCGCCGACGAGATCAAGAAGGGCTTCAGGAAGCTCGCCAAGAAGCACCACCCGGACTCCAACAAGGGAGATCCGAAGGCGGCCACGCGTTTTTCCGAGATCAACACAGCCTACGAAATCCTCGGCGACGAGAAGAAGCGCGCGCAGTTCGACCGCGGCGAGATCGATGCCGAAGGCAAGCCGAAAGGGTTCAACTTCGACCCCCGCCAGCAGGGCGGGTTCGGCGGCGCGCAGGGCTTCCCCGGCGGCGAGACCATCTTCGAAACCTTCTCGTATGGCCCCGGCGGCTTCCAGAGGCGCGGCGCACGGGGTGGAGCGCGGCCGCAGGGCGGCGGCTTCGAGGACATTCTTTCGAGCATCTTCGGCGGGCGGGCCGCACATGGCGACACCGCGTTCGAGGAGTTCGAGACTGCGCAGGCGAAAGCCGCCGACATCGCGCTGCCGCTTTCCGTCTCGCTCGAAGAAAGCGTCTCCGGCGCGAAAAAGCGCGTGATGCTCCCCTCCGGCAAGGAGGTCGAAGTCACGATCCCAGCCGGCGTCACGGACGGGCAGCAGATCCGGCTGCGCGGGCAAGGCTTCGCCGGCCCCGTTCCGGGCGACGCCATCGTGACGATCCATGTGGCTGCGCACCCCGATCTCAAGATCGAAGGCGCGAACCTCAGGGCAGAGGTTTCGGTCCCGCTCGCGGACGCGATCCTCGGCGGCTCCGTCCGGGTGCCAACGCTCTCCGGCGCGGTGGACCTGAAAATCCCGTCGAAGACGTCCGGCGGGCGCACCTTCCGGCTCAAGGGTAAGGGACTGCCCCAGAAGGGCGGACAGCCCGGCGACCTCCTGGTCTCCGTGAACATCCTGCTGCCCGAAGGAGCGGACGCGGAGCTCGAGGCCTTGGCGAGGAAGCTGAAGGAACGCGGTTAAACGCCCACGTCGTCTCGGCCAAGCGAACGAAGTGACGCGAGCCGGCACCCATAGCCCCTGTTTTCGAGAACCTTGAAGGCCGGGGTTTCGGGTGCCACTTTCGCGGGAAACGACCCCGTAAATTCGTTACAAGCCTTGAACGGGACGCGCCTTGAAGCCCGGCGCGGCCCCATGTCATACAAAATTGCAGCCCCTGAACCGGTTTCGGGGCGTATGGCGTAGCCGGGGGCAGAGAATGAGCGATACCAGCGGGCTGATGCGCGGCAAGCGCGGGCTCATATTCGGCATCGCGAACAACCGCTCGCTCGCCTATGGCATCGCCAAGGCCTGCGCCGACGCAGGCGCCGAGCTTGCCCTCACCTACCAAGGCGACGCGCTCCGCAAGCGCGTCGAGCCGCTCGCCGAAGAACTGGGCGCCAAGGTCGCGGGGCACTGCGATGTCACCTATCCCACGACCATCGACGCTGTCTTCGAGGCGAGCGACAAGCTGATCGGCGATCTGGATTTCGTCGTTCACGCGATCGCATTTTCGGACAAGGCGCAGCTCGACGGCCGCTATGTGGACACCACCGCCGACAACTTCAACATGACGCTTGCAATCTCCTGCTATTCGCTGACCGCGATCGCGCAGCGCGCGGAAAAGCGCATGCCGCGCGGCGGTGCGATCACGACGCTCACCTATTACGGCGCAGAGAAGTGGATGCCCCACTACAACGTGATGGGCGTCGCCAAGGCCGCGCTGGAGTGCAGCGTGCGGTATCTCGCCGCCGATCTTGGCCCGAAGAATATCCGCGTGAACGCGATTTCCGCCGGACCGGTGAAGACGCTCGCCGCATCCGGCATCGGCGACTTCCGCTACATCCTGAAGTGGAACGAATACAATACGCCGCTCCGCCGCAACGTATCGAACGAAGAGGTCGGCGCGAGCGCGCTGTACCTGATGTCCGATCTCGGCAAGGGCGTGACCGGCGAAGTGCTGCATGTCGATGCGGGTTACCACATCATCGGCCTCAAGAATCCGGACGCGCCGGACATGACGCTCCGCACGAAGAACGGCAATCCCGAATGACCGTGCTTATCGCAGGCGGCGGCATCGGCGGTCTGGCGCTTGCGCTGAGCCTGCACCAGATCGGTGTGAAGTGCCGCGTCTTCGAGAGCGTGAAAGAGATCAAGCCGCTCGGCGTCGGTATCAACGTGCTGCCGCATGCCTGCCGCGAACTGATCGAGCTTGGGCTTCAGGAAGAGCTCGAGCGCACGAGCATCCGCACTTCCGAACTCGCCTACTTCTCCAAGCACGGCAAGCGGATCTGGACCGAGCCGCGCGGGATCGATGCCGGTTACAAGTGGCCGCAATATTCGATCCACCGCGGCGAATTGCAGTTCATCCTCCTGCGCGCCGCAATCGAACGCCTTGGCGCGGAAAACATCGTCACCGGCCATCACGTATCCCGCTGGGAAGAGACGGCGAACGGCGTGCGCGCGCACTTCACCGACAAGGACGGCAAAGCCGTCGGCAGCGAAGAAGGCTCGCTCCTGATCGCCTGCGACGGCATCCATTCGACGATCCGTTCGAAGCTGTTCCCGGATGAAGGCCCGCCGATCTGGAGCCGCCGCATCCTGTGGCGGGGCGTGACGGTCGCAAAGCCCTTCATGACCGGCTCGTCGATGATCATGGCGGGCTACCCGCAGGTGAAGTTCGTCGCCTATCCGATCTCGAAGCCGGACCAGAACGGCATGCAGATGATCAACTGGATCGCGGAGCGCGAGTTCGAAGAGACCTACGAATGGCGGCGCGAGGATTACAACCGCGCGGCGAAGCTCGAAGAATTCGCGCCTCTGTTCGAGCATTGGAATTTCGGCTGGCTCGACGTGCCGGGTCTGATCCGCGACGCAGAATACTGTTTTGAATATCCGCTCGTGGACCGCGACCCGCGGGAGCGCTGGAGCTACGGCCGCGTGACGCTGCTCGGAGACGCTGCGCATCCGATGTATCCGATCGGCTCGAACGGATCCTCGCAGGCAATCCTGGATGCGCGCGTGCTAGCCCGTGAGATTCAGGACAAGGGCGAGACGATTGCTGCGCTCGACGCCTATGAAGCGGAGAGACGGCCCGCGACTTCGCAGCTCGTACTCTTGAACCGCGGCAACGGCCCCGAGCGTGTGATGGAAATGGTCGAGCAGCGCGCGCCGAACGGCTTCAATGTCGTGACCGAAGTGCTTTCGCAGCAGGAACTCGAGGAAGTTGCGAACAACTACAAGAAGGTCGCGGGCTTCCAGGTCGAGGCGCTGAACGCGAGACCTTCGATCGTGCAGCCGAAGATGGCAATGGTGAAGTAACTCACGCGTCGTAGCGCCAGCGCTTCAGCGCGTCTTCATTCCATTCGATGCCGGCGCCGGGACGATCCGGGATTTCGAGATTGCCGTCCCGCATCCTGAACGGCTCCTTGAGGATCGGATCGGCCCAGTCCTGCCATTCGAGCCAATGCGCGGTTTCGGTGACACGCAGGAGATGCGCGGAAAATTCCGGATAGAGATGCGACGACATTTCGATACCCGCCGCGCCGCAGATGGCGGCTGCCCGCATCCATCCGGTGACGCCGCCGATACGCATGAGATCCGGCATCACGTAGTCGCCCGCGCCGGCCGCGAGCGCCTGATGGAGCAAACGCGGGCCGTAGAAATTCTCGCCGAGCTGGAGCGGCGTTTTCAGTTCGTCGCGCAGACGCGAGTAACCTTCCAGATTGCTATAGGTGACCGGCTCTTCGAACCAGTACAGGCCCTCGCCGTCGAGCGCGTGACAGCGATGCAGTGCGTCGCCGAACGACAAACCCTGATTGAAATCGACCATCAATTTGATTTCCTCGCCCGCACCGGCCCGCACCGCCTTAATTGCGAGAAGATCATCGGCAACACGCTCGCGGCCGAGCCGTAGTTTGAGACCCTTGAAGCCGCCTTCGGCTACGAGTGCCGCCGCTTCGTCTTTCAGTTTTCCGACATCCGTCAGCCAGAGCGCATTGCTGTTATAGGCCCGAACGCTGCCAAGCGACCCGCCGAGATAATTTGCGAGCGGCATGTCCGCGGCTTTCGCGAGCGCATCCCACGCCGCCATGTCGAGCCCGGAGACGGCGATCATCGACATGCCTTCATAGCCGACGAGATTGAGCGAGCGGTGCATCGCCTGAAAATCGTCGACCGGATGGACCAGCTTGCCGATGCGCGCCGCGGCAAGATCGTGGATCACAGGTATCAGATAGCGCGCTGCGTTTTTCAGATAAGGCTCGAGGTAAGCGCGGCCGGTGACGCCTTCTTCGGTATGAAGGTCGATCAGGATGACCGGCCATTCTTCGAACAGACCGACTTTGGAAACGACCGGACGGCGCAACGGCACCGATACGGCGCGGACATCGACCGAGCGGAACGTGAGTTTCCCGAAGCGCATGGCCTTCCCCCGAAAGTCCGGCCATTCAAGCGCGCCTGAAAATGTTGTAAATACACTAAGCGGTATACATACGGAGAAACCGGTCCATGCCACGATCGCCGGAGCCGACGCGGAAGCGGATTCTGGATGCCGCCTACAAGCTGTTTCGCAGGCAGGGGTATTCCCGCGTATCCATCGACGAGATCGCCCTTGCGGCGAAGCTCACGAAGAAGACGCTCTATTATCATTTCGAAAGCAAGGACGCGCTGCTCGCCTCCGTGCTGGAAACGCAGAGCGAACTCGCGCTGGCCGCGTTCCGGACGTTTGGCGACAAATTGAGAGGTTCGCCTGCTGCGATCACGGATGCCCTGTTCGAGGACCTCAAGGTCTGGTCCGACACGCCCCGTTGGGCCGGCTCCGGCTTCACACGGCTTGTGATCGAACTGGCCGATCTGCCGGGTCATCCCGCGCGCAAGATCGCGCGGCGGCACAAGGCAGAACTTGAGAATCATTTCGCGGAGTTGCTTGCGAAGGCCGGCGCCGTCTCGCCCAAAGACACGGCCCGGGAAATCTGGCTGCTTTCGGAAGGGGCGATCTCGCTGATCCTGGTGCACGGAGACCGCACGTACGCAACGGCAGCCGCGAAAGCAGCGCGCAAGCTAATCGGCGCGAGCCTGCGCCGCAGCTCTGCCGCATAGCGGCTCGAAGCCGTTAATGTCTGC
>JAGXQU010000126.1 GCA_018335895.1 Hyphomicrobiales bacterium
CAAGCTTCTGCTCGCGGCTTTCGGCTGCAAACTTGTTCCACGGACACACGGCAAGACAGTCGTCGCAACCGTAGATGCGGTTGCCGATCGCTTTCCTAAACTCTCGCGGGATCGGGCCTTTGTGCTCGATCGTGAGATAGGAAATGCACTTGCGCGCGTCGAGTTGATACGGCGCAGGAAATGCGTTCGTCGGGCAGACGTCGAGACAGGCGCGGCATGAGCCGCAGTGATCCACTTCGCGTTCATCGAGCGGCAGTTCGAGCGCGGTCAGCATCGCGCCGAGGAACAGCCACGAGCCGCGCGCGCGAGAAACCAGGTTCGTGTGCTTACCCTGCCAGCCGAGGCCTGCAGCCGCAGCCAGCGGCTTCTCCATGAGCGGCGCAGTATCCACGAAGACCTTGAGTTCCTCGCCGGTTTTGTGCGCGAGCCATTGCCCGAGGCGCTTGAGCTTGCCCTTGATGAGTTCGTGATAATCGTCGCCCTGCGCATAGACCGAAATCGCACCAAGCGTTTTCTTCTGCAGAATCTCGCGCGGGTCGCGGTCGGGGCCGTAATTCAACCCGAACATCACGACCGATCCCGCGCCTTCCCACAGTGCGTTCGGATGCTCGCGCCGGCGCGCATGCGCTTCCATCCAGGCCATGTCGCCGTGGCGCTGTTGCGCGATCCAATGATGCAGGTGAGAAGCCGCGTCCGGAATCGAATCGGGGGCGGCAACGCCGACGGCGTCGAAGCCTTCCTCGCGCGCACGCGCGATCAGTTCCGATTTTATCGCAGCCGGGTTTTTCAGAAGTCCAGATCGGCGTAGGCCGACACTGCCGGCAGCCCCGGGATTGTCTCCGCGAGCAGCATGCGGAACGACGGGCGGGATTTCACCCGCGCGTACCAGTTCTTCGCGTTTTCGTCTTCCTGCCACGGCACGTCACCGAAGTAGTCGCACGTGGATAAATGCGCCGCCGCCGCGAGGTCGGCATAGGAGAGCTTTTCGCCAGCGAGCCATTTGCGGGTTTTCGCAAGCCAGCCGAGATAGCGCAAATGTTCGGCGATGTTGGCGCGCGCCGCGCGGATCGCAAACGAATCGGGCGGGCCGCCGCCCTCTTCGGCACGCATGTAGCGCTTCCAGATCTTTTCGCGGGCGATCAGTTCGCTCACTTCCGAGAAGAACTTCGCGTTGAACCAGCTCATGAGCCGCCGCACCTCGACGCGCTCGCCGCTTGCCGTGGGCATCAGGCGCTTGTCGCCGACCTGGCTGCCGTAGCTCTCGTCCAGATATTCGGCAATGACGTTTGCGCCGGGAACGTTCAGCGCGCCGTCCACGAGCACGGGCACGCGGCCTGCCGGATTGAGTGCCAGGAACTCCGGCCGCCGCTTCCATTCGTGCTCCTCCACGAGCGAGGCGTCGGTCCCGTATTCGTCGAGCACGAGCCGGACGAAGCGCGAATGGGGGCAGAAGAACTGGTGATAGAGCTGCATCGCCTTTTTTCCTGCCCGAACTTTCTTAATTTTCTTAATAAATGCGCGCCAATCGCCCGCGTAAAGGCCGCGTGAAGCGGGCGAAGATTTGACGGCCCCCTTTGCTAGGCGAAAGCCGGCACGTTAATCCGAAAACGGCCCGCGCGAATCAGCGCGGGCGGATACGGGGCGCCGACATGACGTTCGGAAAAATGCTCGAGGCGCTGCTCCTCGGAATTCTCGAAGGGGGCACCGAGTTCATCCCAGTCTCATCGACCGGGCACCTGTTGCTGGCCACGCATTTCCTGAAATTCGACACCACCGGCAAGACGTTCGAAGTGCTGATCCAGCTCGGCGCAATTCTGGCGATTGTCGTCGTCTATTTCACGCGGCTTGCGAAGGTCGCGTTTGCCGTTCCCTACGATCCTGCTGCGCGCCGTTTCGCACTCGGCATCATTCTCGCATTCATTCCGGCCGCACTGGCGGGCGTGTTGCTGCACAACTTCATCAAGACGGTGCTGTTCGAAAGCCCGATGGTGATCGCGATCGCGCTGATTGCAGGCGGTGTGGTTCTGATCGTAGTCGACAAGATTGCCTTCAATCCGAAGTATCAGAACGCCATGGCGCTGCCGCCTTTGACGGCTTTCGGTATTGGGCTCTTCCAGTGTCTCGCGCTGATCCCGGGGGTGTCGCGATCGGGCTCCACCATCGTCGGCGCGCTTGTGCTCGGGCTCGATCGCCGCGCGGCCGCGGAGTTCTCTTTCTTTCTCGCCATGCCGACGATGCTCGGCGCCTTCACGTACGACCTTGCGAAGAACTACAAGAACTTCACGATGGACGACGGCGTACTCGTGCTCCTCGGGTTCGTTGCGGCCTTCTGCGCAGCACTCGTGGTCGTGCGCGCGGTGCTCGACTTCGTGTCGAAGAACGGCTTTGCGGTATTCGGCTGGTGGCGGATCGCGGTCGGGTCGGCGGCGCTGCTCGGCATTTACCTGACGCGCCAGTGATCCGGTTCTAAGATTCGCGAGAATCGATTGATTGCTAGCCTTACGTCGCCGCCTTCGTAAACTGACCGGCCTTGCGGTAGCGCCACAGATAGGTTGGCAGAATCGTGCGCATCGCCGTCGGCTTGATGCCGAGACCTTCCAGCGTGCGGCCGTCGCGGATCGCTTTCTGCGAGACGATGTTGTCGGTTTCCAGCATCGTGACCTGGTCGCGCGTAAGCATCGGCTTCGGCATGAATTCCATGAAGAACGCCTGAATACGCGCAACCGTCCACGGCAGAGGCAACAGCAGCCGCTTGCGGCCGATCTCTTCGAGCGTGAGTTCCAGAAGTTCGCGGAAGGATTTCACTTCAGGCCCGCCGAGTTCATAGATCTCGCCGCCACGCGCCTCGCCTTCGACGGCCTTGGCGATCGCTTCCGCGACATCGCCGACGAACACCGGCTGGAATTGCGTCTTTCCGCCGCCGATCAGCGGCAGGAACGGAGACAAGCGCGCGAGCGACGCGAAGCGGTTGAAAAAGTCGTCTTCCGGCCCGAACACGATCGAGGGGCGGACGACGACCGCGTCGCGTTTCGCGGCGAAGGCCGCCTGTTCGCCGAGCGCCTTGGTGCGCCCGTAATTGGATTTCGAATCTTTGTCGGCGCCGATCGCGGACATCTGCACGAGCCGCGCGCCTTCCTTCTTCGCGGCCTTGGCAACAGCCTCCGCACCTTCGGCCTGCACGGCGTCGAAGCGCTGCGCGCCGCTTTGATATAAAATGCCGACGAGGTTCACGATCGCGCTCGCACCGTCGGCGGCGCGCGTGACCGAGTCCGGATAGCGCAGGTTCGCCTGGACCGGCATGATCTGACCGACGACACCGAGCGGCTGCAGATGCCCCGCGAGGTCGGGGCGGCGGACGGCTACGCGGATGCGCCAGCCGCGCTTCGCGAGCGCGCGCACGAGGTGGCGGCCGACGAAGCCGGAGCCGCCGTAAATCGTCACCAAACGGTCGGACGGAATCTGCGCCATCGCTCTGTCTCGCTTCGGAAATCGGGCTTTGCACGAGCGTTACAAGATCGGTTTTTCGCCGTCAAAGCGCGGTTCGCCGCGCGGTCGCCGCTTCGATTGACAAGGCCGGAGCCTAAGTCCTACCTAGCGCCGCTTGACGAAAGCCGCGCCTGCCCAGGTGGCGGAATTGGTAGACGCACTAGTTTCAGGTACTAGCGGGTAACACCGTGGAGGTTCGAGTCCTCT
>JAGXQU010000127.1 GCA_018335895.1 Hyphomicrobiales bacterium
CCGCCGGCATCGACCCGCAGGAATTGCTCGATACACGCCCTTACGCGCGCGAGTGGCATCACCGCATTCTGAACGACCGCGGGCTTTACGGCCTGCCGCGCAAGTTCAATGTCGCTTTCGATGGCGCCGGAATGATCCCGGTTCTGGAAGACACCAACGACATCGGCTTTCAGGCGGTCGAAGTGCTGGAGGGTTTCGATGTCGAGCCGGCCGTATGGTTCCGGCTCGCGCTCGGCGGTATCACCGGGCACAGGGACTTCGCGCGGGACACCGGCGTGATCGTGAAGCCCGCCGATGCCGGGAAGGTCGCTGACGCCATCGTGCGCGTCTTCATCGATCACGGCGACCGTACCAACCGCAACAAGGCGCGACTGAAATATGTTCTCGATGCCTGGGGCTTCGAGAAGTATCTCGCGGCTGTCGAGGAAAAGTTGGGCGCGAAACTCACGCGCGTTCCGTCCGATGCGGTAAAGCCGCGGCTTCCGTTCGACCGGCTCGCGCATATCGGCGCGCGGGAGCAGAAGCAGAAGGGGCTCTATTGGCTCGGCGTCGTGCTGCCGGTCGGCAAGGTCACCGCCGCGCAAATGCGCGGGCTTGCGAAGATTTCGAACGATCTCGGCGACGGCGATATCCGGCTTACGGTCTGGCAGAATCTTCTGCTCTCCGGGATTCCCTTAGACAAGCTCGAGCTCGCGAAGTCTGCAGTCGATGCGCTCGGCCTCACAACCGAAGCGACTTCGGTGCGGGCAGGACTCGTGGCCTGCACCGGCAACAAGGGCTGCCGTTTCTCCGCCTCCGACACCAAAGGCCATGCCGCTGCGATTGCCGATTATTGCGAAGCGCGTGTGCAACTCGATACGCCGGTGAACATTCACCTCACCGGCTGCCATCACTCTTGCGCGCAGCACTATATCGGCGACATCGGCCTGATCGGCGCGCGTGTCGAGACCGGCACGGAGGGCGAGACCGTCGAAGGCTATCACGTGCATGTCGGCGGCGGCTTCGGGCTGGACGCCGCCATCGCGCGCGAGATCTATCGCGACGTAAAGGCGGAGGATGCAGCCCCGCTTGTTGCAAGGATGCTCCGGGGATTTCTGGCGAAGCGCGAAGGCGATGAGACGTTCCTCGCATTCTCGAAGCGACACGATGTCGAAGCGCTGCGCGCGTTCTTCGATGCGGAGACGGCGGAATGACAGTCACCGCGCAACCTGTGCTGCCTGCGATCGTTCCGGAGACCGCGCCGTTTTCCGAAGAACAGCGCGCGTGGTTGAACGGCTTTTTCGCAGGACTGATTTCGCTCGATCAGGTTACCGCGCTCTCGTCCGATCAGGCCAGGGGACTGATGCCGGAAACGCCGAAGGGACCGCTCGACGACGGCGATGACGGCGAGGCGCCGTGGCACGACCAGACCATGCCGCTTGCGGAGCGCATGAAGCTCGCGGAAAGCAGGCCGTTGCGGCGCAAGTTGATGGCCGCGATGGCGCAGCAGGATTGCGGCCAGTGCGGCTACAACTGCGAAGACTATTCGAACGCGCTGTTCCTGAAGACCGAAGAGCGTCTGAATCTCTGCGTTCCGGGTGGTAAGGAAACCAACCGGATGCTGAAGAAATTATTCGACGAGTTCGGCGGGGACGCGCCCCCGGCCGCACCTGCCGCCGAAGCAAAGCCTAAGGCCGCGCCGCTCGTGGCTCCCGGCCGTTCGCGCGACAATCCGGTGATTGCGAGACTTTCCAAGCGCTATCTCCTGAACGATCTAAGGTCGGAGAAGCGCACGCACCACATCGAGTTCGATCTTTCGAGTAGCGGGATCGACTATATCGTCGGCGACTCCTTCGGAGTTTTTCCGGAGAACCATCCGGGTCTCGTCGATGCGGTAATCGCCATGATCGGCGCGCGGCCGGACGCCAAGGTTGGCGGCAAGCCGCTACGCGAAGTGTTGCGCAAGGACGTCTCGCTTTCGCCGGCGCCGGACTCGCTGTTTCAATTGATCTCTTTGCTGGTCGGCGGCGAGCGGCGCAAGAAAGCGAAAGCGCTCGCGGCCGGGGAGGATCCGGACGGCGATGCGGCGACGCTCGATGTGCTTGCGGCGGTAAAGAAGTTCGAGAGCATTCGTCCCGATCCAGAAGTATTCGTGGAAGCGCTCGAGCCACTGCAACCGCGGCTCTATTCGATCTCTTCGAGCCCGAAAGCGGAAACGGGAAAGGTGGCGCTTACGGTCGATCTGGTACGCTATGTGATCAACGACCGCGAGCGGCGCGGGGTCGCCTCCGATTTTCTCGCGAACGGAGCGGAGATCGGCGGGCAGTTGCGCGTCTATGTCCAGCGCGCACACAATTTCGGTCTTCCGGATAATCCGGATACGCCGGTCATTATGGTCGGCCCCGGCACGGGGGTCGCGCCGTTCCGCGCATTCCTGCAGGAACGCATGGCCACGAAGGCGAAGGGCAGGAACTGGCTCTTCTTCGGGCATCAGCGGAGCGATTGCGATTTCTTCTACAAGGACGAATTCGCAGCGATGCAGGCGAGCGGCCTGCTGACACGGCTCACGCTCGCCTGGTCACGCGACGGCGATCAGAAGATTTACGTGCAGGATCGCATGCGCGAAGAAGGCGCAGAGCTGTTCGCGTGGCTGGAGGCCGGCGCACACTTCTATATATGCGGTGACGCGAAGCGGATGGCGAAGGATGTCGAGCGGGCGCTGGTCGAAGTCGTCGCTGCGCACGGCAAGATCCCGGCGGACGGCGCCATCGCCTACGTCAATGCACTGAAAAAATCGGGCCGTTATCAGGCGGACGTGTATTGATGAACATGCAGGCGCCGCTGGAGACTGGCGTACGGACTACGTGTCCTTACTGCGGCGTCGGCTGCGGCGTGCTGGCAAAGCCCGACGGCCGCGGCGGCGCGGAAATATCCGGCGATCCGCTTCACCCCGCCAACTTCGGCAAGCTTTGTTCAAAAGGCTCGGCGCTTGGGGAAACGCTTGGTCTCCGTTCCCGGCTTCTGCATCCGATGATCCGCGATACGAACGGCACGCTGCTGCGCGCGTCATGGGATCAAGCGCTCGACAAGGTTGCAGGGGAACTGAAGGGGATCGTCGCGCGGCACGGCCCGGACTCCGTCGCCTTCTATCTTTCCGGGCAATTGCTGACCGAGGACTATTACGTCGCGAACAAGCTGATGAAAGGTTTCATCGGCTCGGGAAACGTGGATACCAATTCGCGGCTCTGCATGGCGTCGTCGGTGGCAGCGCACCGCCGTGCGTTCGGTTCGGATACCGTTCCCGGCTGTTACGAGGATTTGGATCAGGCCGATCTTATTGTACTCGTGGGCTCGAACGCCGCCTGGTGCCATCCGGTGCTGTTCCGGCGCATGGTGGAGAACCGTGAGCGCAAGGGCGCCAAGATCGTAGTCATCGATCCCCGTCGCACCGCGACCGCCGAAGAAGCCGATCTCTTTCTTCCGGTCGCGCCGGGAATGGATACGGTTCTTTTTTGCGGACTGCTCGCAGATCTTGTCGACAAGCATGCCATCGACTTCGGGTATGTCGCGCAGCACACTGAAGGCTTCGAGGACGCGCTCGCCCGTTCGCGCGAAATCGCACCGTCGCTGGACGCTATTGCCGCGCGGACCGGGCTCGCGAAGAAGGATATTTTTGCCTTTTACGAGTTGTTCCGCGGCGCCAAGCGGGCCGTCACTGCGTTCTCGCAGGGCGTGAACCAGTCGGCGCAAGGCACCGACAAGGCAAACGCGATCATCAACTGCCATCTCGCGACCGGACGCATCGGCAAGCCGGGCATGGGCCCGTTCTCGCTCACGGGTCAGCCGAATGCGATGGGCGGCCGGGAAGTCGGCGGTCTTGCGAACCAGCTTGCCGCGCATATGAATTTCGTCACGGAGGATATCGACCGCGTTGGCCGCTTCTGGAATGCGCCTGCGATCGCAAAGCGCGAGGGGTTGAAGGCCGTGCAGATGTTCGACGCGATCGCGCGCGGCGAGATCAAGGCGCTGTGGGTGATGGCGACCAACCCGGCGGTTTCGCTTCCGCACGCCGATTATATACGCGCGTCGCTGGGTAAGCTCGAACTCTTCGTTGTTTCCGAGAACGTTCACACGAACGATACGGTCGCAAGCGGCGCGCATGTGCTTCTGCCGGCGGCGGCCTGGGGCGAGAAGGACGGAACGGTCACCAACTCGGAGCGGCGCATTTCGCGGCAGCGCAGCTTTCTCGCGTTGCCGGGTGAAGCGAAGCCCGACTGGCAGATCGTATCCGAAGTCGCCTCGCGCATGGGCTATGGCGAAGCGTTCGCCTATTCCTCGCCCGCGGAAATATTCCGCGAGCATGCCGCACTCTCTGCATTCGAAAACGGCGGAAGACGGGACTTCGACATCGGCGCGCTCAAAGGCATTACGGATAACGACTATGAGACGATGGAGCCTGCGGTGTGGCCGCAGAGGGCGAAGAACCATCCGCCACAGCCGCGCTTCTTCGAGGCAGGCGGCTATTTCACGGCAAGCGGCCGGGCGAAGCTGATCGCGCCTGCGTTCCCGGATCTTGCGGAGGCGGCCTCCGGAGAGTTTCCGCTGCGGCTGAATACAGGCCGCATACGCGACCAGTGGCACACGATGACGCGCAGCGGCTTGAGTCCGAAGCTTGCACAGCATCTGCCCGAACCGTTTGCCGAGATCCATCCGGACGATGCGCGGCAATACGGCGTTTCAGATCGGGGCTTCGTCCGGCTTCGTTCGGCGCAAGGCTGCGCGATCTTTCGCGCGAGAATTGACGACGGACAGCAGCGCGGCTCGGTGTTCGTTCCGATCCACTGGAACGATGCAACGGCTTCTTCTGCGCGTTGCGATGCGCTCGTGGCTCTCATCACCGATCCTTTCTCAGGCCAACCCGAAGCGAAGGCGACGCCGGTTGGACTGGAATGCATCGAGTTCCTGCAGACAGGGTTTGTGATCTCCTCGGAGCCGGTCGATCTGCCGCGCGAAATGTTCTGGTCGCGCGTCACGCTGGATGGCGGAGAAGGAATGCTGTTTGCGGCAGACAGGGATGCGACCTGGTGGCGTGAATTTGCTAACGAGCGGAAGCCGGCCGGCGCGGAGACGGTCGAATATCTCGATGAACGCCGCGGCGTGTATCGTGTCGCGCATATTGCCGATGGCCGTCTCGTATTCTCCCTCTTCGTCGGGCCCGCGGAAAGCGAAGTCGGCTGGGACGGCGTGAAGCAGATGCTCACGCGTGCAGACGCCGGCTCGCGGTCGCGGATGCATCTGCTTTCCGGAAGCAATGCGGCGGGGGAGGCCGAAGCGGGGCCGCTGGTATGCGCCTGCTTCGGTGTCGGCCTCCGCGCGATACGCACGGCAATCGAGAGCGGCGCGGCGTGCAGCGTGGAAGAAATCGGCGAGCAGCTTCGCGCGGGAACGAATTGCGGATCGTGTAAGCCTGAACTGAAAAGGATACTGCAGCATGTCCGAGCACCGCAGCCCGTCTGAAGCGAAGCCCGCGCGCATGGGCAAGCTTGCGAGACTTCCCGTATTTTATGCGCTCGATGGAAAACGTGCGCTGGTTGCGGCAAGCGGCATCGGCGCGGCATGGAAAGTGGAATTGCTCGCTGCGGCTGGAGCGCAGGTCGATGTCTATGCGCCGAAGCCGGGCGCGGACCTGCGAGAGCTGGCAGCCGATGAAGCCTTCGCGGGAAGAATCCGGATCCACGAACGCAACTGGCAGGAAGACGATCTGCGGGACGCGCGGATTGCCGTCGGTGCTTTCCGAACCGACGAGGAATCCGAAATCTTCGCGCTGGCTGCGCGCAAGATTGGCGTTCCGGTGAATGTCGTCGACAAGCCGGCGTATTGCGACTTCGCGTTCGGCTCCATCGTAAACCGCTCACCGCTCGTGGTCGGCATTTCGACCGATGGCGCGGCGCCTGTGTTCGGGCAGGCCATCCGGGCGAAGATCGAGGCCATGTTGCCGATGGGTTTTGCCGGCTGGGCGGATGCCGCACGGCGCTGGCGCGCGGTTTTGCAGTCTGCCGGAGAGTTCAGTTTCGCGGCACGCCGCCGCTTCTGGCAACTGTTTACGGCACGCGCCCTAGCTGCACCGGATCATTCGCCGGAGGAAGCCGACTATCATGCGCTGCTCGCGGAACTGCGCGCCGAAGGCCCGGCGGTGGAGCAGGGCTCGGTCACGCTGGTCGGTGCGGGGCCCGGCGATCCGGAACTGCTCACGCTTCGCGCCGTACGCGCATTGCAGTCGGCCGATGTCATTCTGATTGACGATCTCGTGTCCGCAGGCGTCCTCGATTTCGCGCGGCGCGAGGCGAAGAAGATGCTGGTTGGCAAGACCGGAGGTGGTCCCGCCTGCAGGCAGGGAGAGATCAATGAACTAATGATCTCGCTCGCGCGCAAAGGAAAGCGGGTCGTGCGGCTGAAGGGCGGCGATCCGATGATCTTCGGTCGCGCAGGCGAGGAAATTGAAAGCTGCCGGGCTGCGGGTATTTCCGTCGATGTCGTTCCCGGCGTCACGGCTGCACAGGGCGCTGCAAGCCGTTTACAGATATCGCTCACCCACAGGAAGCTTGCGCGGCGTCTGCAATACGTTACCGGGCACGCGGCGAACGGAAAGCTGCCGGAGGATATCGATTGGCCGAGCATCGCCGACCGGGCTGCGATAACGGCGGTCTACATGCCGTCGCGAACCTTCGGCGAATTCTCGCAGCGCGCGGAAGCCGCAGGCTTAGATGCGGCAACGCCGGCCATCGCGATCTGGAACGCAACCCGGCCCGAGCAATTCGCAATCGCTTCCACGCTGGGCGGACTTCAAGAGCGGCTGACCGGAGAGCAGCAACGCGGACCTTTGCTCATTCTGATCGGTGAAGCGCTCGCCGGCGCCATGCCGGAGAGTTCTGCGCGACCGCTGCAAGACTTCCATCAGTCTTCGATCGCCGTCGGTGCGCTCAGGAGTAGATAGCGGCGGAGTCTATGAGAGACTGCTTAGCCATTGCCGATCGGCGGCAAGTAAAGGGACACGCCTGAAGCGGGGCCCTTTTTAGTTCTGTTGGAGCGCGTTCAGCGTTTCTCGGCGTGGTGCGTATCCTCGCGCATCTCGAACCACATCGCATTCAGAATGGCGAAGGTACAGGCGAGCGGCAGGCCAAGCATCCAGGCGAAATACCACATGTCTATGTTTCCTCAGTAGCTCGTCTTGTGTTCGCGCTCGATGGTCTTCTCGTCGACCTTGCCCCACAGCATGCGGTACACCCACAGCGTGTAGGCAATGACGATCGGCAGGAAGATCACGGTTGCGACCAGCATGTTGAAAAGCGTGGCGTGGCTGGATGCAGAGTCCCACACCGTCAGGCTGGAGTTCGGATCGATCGAACTCGGCAGAATGAACGGGAACATGCTCAATCCGACGGTCGAGATGATTCCGAGGACCGAAAGCTTGCTGAAGAAGAACGTGACCAACTCGCTCCGGCCGCGCAGGCCGATGAAGGCGCCCGCCGCGCCCACGAAGCCGAGCGCAGGTGCGATCGTCATCCAGGGATAAGCGGTGTAGTTCGAGAACCAGGAAGCGCCGTCGCGGGTCACCGTCTTGAACAGCGGATTGCTCGGCATGTTCGGCGAAACACCATCGACGATGCGATAACCCTTCACGGTGAGCCACAGCACGAGACCGTTCAGGGCAAAGAGCAGGATCGTGGCGAGTGCTGCATAGGAGCCGTAACGGCGCCCGCGCTCGGCAACGATGCCGCCGGCCTTTACCGCGAGCCATGCCCCGCCGTGCATCGTCAGCATGGCGACGCTCAACAATCCGCAAAGCAGCGCGAAGGGGTTGAGCAGGCCGAAGAAGGTGCCCTCGTAGATCGTCCGTAATTCGTCCGTGAGCCGGAACGGAATGCCCTGCAACACGTTGCCGACCGCGACGCCGAAGATCAACGCGGGCACGAAGCCGCCGATGAAAAGTGCGGCATCCCAGTTGCGGCGCCATGCGGCGTCCTCTTTCTTCGAGCGATATTTGAAGCCGACGGGCCGCAGGATCAGCGCCGCCAGTATCACGAACATCGCAAGATAGAATCCGGAGAAGCTCACCGCGTAGAGCGGCGGCCATGCCGCAAAGATCGCGCCGCCGGCCAGAATGAACCAGACCTGATTGCCTTCCCATATCGGGCCGATGGTGTTGATCGCGACGCGGCGCTCGACGTCATTTTTCGCGACGAAGGGCAGAAGGATCGCGACGCCCATGTCGAAGCCGTCGGTCGCGGCAAAGCCGATCAGAAGAACGCCGAGCAGTACCCACCAGATGACTTTCAGAACGCTGTAGTCGATCAGTTCGAAAAGTATCATGTTCCTACTCCGCAGGTACGGGTTGGACGCGGCCGCGAGGGTTCTCGTCGGCGATGTCGTCCGGCTGGGGGCCGGCCTTGATTGCCTTGAGCATCAGCGAAACCTCGATCACGAGGAGCACGGTGTAGAAGGCGACGAAACCCGCCAGCGTGATTGCGACTTCCCAGATGCCGAGATGCGAGACGGCGATCGCCGTCGGCAGCATGCCCTCGATCGCCCAGGGCTGGCGCCCGTATTCGGCGACGAACCAGCCGAGTTCGGCGGCGACCCACGGCAACGGTATGGACCAGACCGCGAGGCGCAAGAGCCAGCGACGTTTCTCGAGCGCGCCGGTCGAGGCGAGATAGAAGAAGGTGCCGGTGAAAAGGATGAAGTAGAAGCCGAGCCCCACCATGATGCGGAAGGCCCAGAACATCGGCCACACCGTCGGCACCGTATCCCACGCCGCCTTTTCGATCTGTGCCTCCGTCGCCTTGCGCGGATCTTCGACATAGCGTTTCAGAAGATAGGCGTAGCCGAGATAGCGGCCGTTCTCCTCGAAGGCATTCTTCGCCTCCATGTCTATCTTCTGGCCTTTCGCCGCCCGGATGGTGGCGAGCGCGTCGTAAGCCTTGATGCCCTTGGCGATGTCGAGTTTCGCGCGGTTCACGAGATCGACGATGCCGGGCACTTCCTCCGTGAGTGAGCGGGTCGCAATCAGCCCGAGTGCGTAGGGCACCTTGATTGCGTAACGGGTTTCACGCTTCTCCTGATCGGGAATGCCGATCACGGTAAAGCCCGCAGGGGCTTTTTCCGTGTGCCACATGCCTTCCATGACGGCGAGCTTCATCTTCTGGTGCTCGCTGGCCGCGTAACCGCTTTCGTCGCCGAGCACGACGACGCTGAGTGCGCTAAGGAGGCCGAAGCTCGCCGCAACCGCCATCGAACGCCGCGCGAGTTCCCTGTGGCGGCCCTTTAGCAGATACCAGGCGCTGACGCCGAGCACGAAGATCGCCGCGGTGACGTAACCCGCCGAAACCGTGTGCACGAATTTCGCCTGCGCGACAGGATTGAACAGGACCTCATAGAAGCTCGTGACTTCCATGCGCATGGTCTGCGGGTTGAATGCTGCGCCGACCGGATATTGCATCCAGGCGTTGGCGATCAGAATCCACAGCGCGGAGAGGTTGGTCCCGATCGCGACGGCCCAGGTTGCGGCGAGATGCTGGAGCTTCGAGAGACGCTCCCAGCCGAAGAAGAAAAGGCCGACAAAGGTTGCTTCGAGGAAGAAGGCCATCAAGCCTTCGATCGCGAGCGGCGCACCGAAAATATCGCCGACATAGTGACTGAAATAGCTCCAGTTCATGCCGAACTGGAATTCCATGGTGAGACCGGTCGCGACACCGAGCGCGAAATTGATGCCGAACAGCGTGCCCCAGAACTTCGTCATCTGCCGCCAGATCGCGCGGCCGGTCATGACGTAGGTCGTCTCCATGATCGCTAGCAGGACCGCGAGGCCGATCGTCAGCGGAACGAACAGGAAATGGTACATGGCCGTCAGCGCGAACTGCAGCCGTGATAGCGTTACGATGTCGATTTCCATGGGGTGCTCGCTTCGTGGAACCGGTCACATGAATACAGAGATTACATAGGCTCGCGCCCCAAGGCATCCTTTGATGTGCGTCAAGTTTGCTCGGCGGGGGCAATCGTTATCACACGCTGTGCGCAGTGTTTTTCCCGGTCGTGGTGCGCTGCGATGATCAAAGTTGCGCCGCGTGCGAAGGTTGTGAGGTTCTCAAGGACGCGACTTGCCAGCGCTTCGTCCATCGCCGCGGTCGGCTCGTCGAGGAGCCAGATTTCCGGATTGCGCAAGACCAGTCTTGCCAGTGCAAGTCTTCGGGTTTCGCCGCCCGAAAATCCGCCTCCCGATTCACCGAGGGGCCAATGCAGGCCCGCTTCGAGTTGCCGCACCTTTCGATCCAGCTCTACGACCTCAAGCGCTTTCCAGAGTTCGGCATCGGAAGCTTCAGGTGCTGCAACTCTCAGATTCTCCGCAATGGAACTGCGGAAAAGTTCGGTTTGTTGTGTCAGGTAGCCGAGTGCGTGACGTCCTTCTTCGGCACTGCTGACGAGAATGCAGCCGTGCTCGGGCTCCAGCAGCCCCGCGACAAGCGAAAGGATTGTTGTCTTGCCGCTTCCGCTTCTCCCTGCGAGGGCGATGCGTTCGCCTTTCGCGACGCTCAGCGAGAAACGTTCGAGGACCGGTCCGCTATCAGCACCGCGCCGGTAAGTTATGTCCTGTATGAGTAGCGCAGGCGTCTGCTTCACGACTGCAGGCGCGGAATACGCCGCGGGTGCCGAAACGAGGTCTTCGATCCGCTTTCCCGAGAATGCGATCCGCCCGAATTCCAGTGCGCCCCGCCGAAGCGGTGCGAACACTTCGAGCGCGGCTAGCCCTCCGATGACGAGCATGACCATCACCGGGCCGCCGATATCGCCCGCCTCAAGGGCGCGCGCGGACAGATATACAAAAGCGGCGGTCAGAGCTGCGGCAAGTGCTGCGAGTACGGAAGAGACCGCGGTCTCGATACTCGCGAGGCGAAGGGTGGCGTTTGCAAGGTAGCGCGCGGCTTTCTCCAGCTTTTTCCTTTGCGCAGGAACTCCGCCCGAAAAAAGCAGGTCGGTATGCGCATGAACGAGGTCGATCGATCTGACGCGCAACGCTTCGGTTCCGAGCGCCGCACGCCGCGAGGATTTCCGGCTCAGCCGTCCGGCGGCGAAGAGAGCGACAGCCGCAAGCAGGAACACGATGATGACCGCAAAAACGATCGGCGGAGAAATCCGGAACAGCGCCGCGCATGCAAGCAGAAGCACCGCAGCCGCCACCACAGTGGGTAACAGAACGCGAAGATAGAGTCCGTCGATGGCGTCGAGATCGCCGGTAAGGCGTTGCAACAATTCGCTATTGCGAAACGAGCGAACGCGCTTCGCGGCCACCGAGGCGAAAAGATTTCCGCGCAGCGCAGTCAGGAACCGCAATGTCGCATCGTGCGTTGCGATTCTCTCTCCATACCGCGTTGCCGTCCTGAACAATGCAAAGAAGCGGATTCCCGCGCTGGGCCGGAAGAAATCGAACACCAGTCCGGCGCCTGCCGCACCGGCAAGACCGGCGGCGGTGATGAACCATCCCGAAAGCGCAAGCAGCGCGATGGCGGAAAGCAGCGCGAGCAGACTCGCGGCGAAGCCGATCAGTAGCCATTGTTTTTCTGCCCGCCACATCATCGCGGTCAAGCGAAGGATCTGCTTCATGCCGCGGCTCCGTTGTGGCCGCCGGCAAGTGTTGCGACATCGATGATGCGGCCGGCGCGCTTCACAATTCTCGGGTCGTGCGTCGCGACGATCAGCGTGCGGCCTAGCGCCAGCGAGAACATACCGTCGATCACGGCCTGCGCGGTTTCATCGTCCAGATGTTCGGTGGGTTCATCGGCGAGGATGAGATCTGCATGCGACAAGGCCAGGCGCGCAATGGCAAGCCGCTGCGCTTCGCCGCCGGAGACGTTGGCGGCGTTCTCTCGTATGATTTCATGATAGCCGCGGCTGAATTTCTCGACCACGCGTTGCGCGTTCGCGAGCCTGATCGCGGATGCGAATTCGGCCTGAGCCGGTTCGCTCCGGTAGAGGCAAAGGTTCGAGGCAAGGCTGCCTTGCAGGAACGCGGGCCTCTGGCCGAGCCAAGCGACATCGCAATTCGTTTCCGCGTCATTGTTGACGAGTATTTTGCCTTCGGTCGGCGCGATCAGCCGGCCGAACAGTGCAAGTAGCATCGACTTTCCGCTGCCGCTCTGTCCGATCAGGGCGACGTGCTCGCCGCGTTCGATGCAAAGGCCGAATGCCGGGATGATCGTTTTCCCCGAAATCGTAAGCTTCGCCTGCGCGGCCTGGAGCGAGCGGAGCGGTTCAAAGTTTTTTGTGCGTTGAGGAAGAGCGATCCAGTTTCCTTCGAGCAGGCTTCCGATTTCCCGGCATGCAGCGAGCGCGGCTGCGCGTTCGTGGTAGGCGGCGGCAAAATCGCGAAGCGGACGGAAATATTCTGGCGCGATCATCAGCACGAACAGGCCGGCGGACAACGTGAGTTCGCCGTAGGCGCCGAAGCTGACATGGCCGAGTAGGTTGAAACCGACATAAACCGCGACGAATGCGACGCCGAGCGCCGAGAACAGCTCCAGCACCGCCGAGGATAGAAACGCGATCCGCAGCACTGTCATTGTTCGGGTGCGGATGGAGTTTCCTTCTTTCAGAAGCGTGGCGGCCGCACGCGGAACGGCATCGAAGAGTTTCAGGGTGGTCAGGCTTTGCAGCCGGTCCAGGAGCGCGCCGTTCATGCTGCCGACTTCCTGAAGCTGCTTTTCGCTCGCGATCCGCGCCTTGCCGCCGATCAGCGCCATGAAAACCGGGATCAGGGGTCCCGCAACCATCAGCACGATGGTTGCGGCCCAGGAGAAGCAGGCCGTGACGGCGAGCACGAACAGCGGGACGATCGCGGCGCGAAGCCGGGCAGCGTGATAGCGCGTGAGATAGGGGCCTAACGCCTCGACATGGGACGTAATGAGTGAGGCTATTTCTCCGGCGTGCGGACGGCGCTTGTCGACCGGAGAAATTTCAGCAAGCGCATCGACAAGGCGGGTTCGCGTCCGCAGCTTTACCGCTTCTGCTGCCTTCGCGAGCACGTGCGAGGAAAGACCATCCGCGGCGATGCGAACGAGCGCGAGCAGCATGAACAATGCCAAATAATGAAGTGCGGCCTCGCTCGAAGAAGTCCGCAGCACGCTATCAATTGCAAGCGCAATTGCGGCAAGCTCTGCGATGAAGAGGAACGCGGCGAGTATGGAAGCCATGCCGCCGAGTGTGAGTGCGCGGCTGTTCTCGCCGACCAGTGTAGTCAGTAAACGCGCGTCATCGGTCGATGGCTTTTCCGGCCGGTTCACACGATAACTTTAAGTGGAGGGCCTGTTTTCGGCAATGTCGTGTTCTTCGCGCAGTTTCGCAATCTGCGAATTGCCGAGCAGCAGCTTTTCGGCGAATTCGTCGCTGGATGGCTCGTCGTCAGGATTGCGGGCGTCGTCGTCACGCCCTTGGCGCGAAGGCGCCGCAGCAGGTGAGCGACGTATTGCTGCCGATGACACAATCCCGTCCGTTCCCGCCGCCCGGACGAGAGATCGTTTTCGGCGTCTGCTTCGGACCAGCCCGCTGCGAAAGGTTTACAGCCGCGCCAAACTCGGCAACATCTGCGCTTCCGAGGGTGCTTTTCTTGCGAACTGTGCTGCACCCCTAAAACGGGGTGCATATTGATGCAGCGCGATCTTGAAGGCGTTCTGGTTGTCTCGGTAGAGCAGGCGGTTGCGGCCCCCTATGCGTCGTCGCGCCTTGCCGATGCCGGAGCGCGTGTTCTCAAAGTGGAGCGCCCCGAAGGCGATTTTGCGCGGGGTTACGACGCGCTCGTGCATGGTGAGAGCGCCTATTTCGTTTGGCTCAACCGCGGCAAGGAATCGATCTGCCTCGATCTGAAAGACGCCGCTGATGCGGCGTTGCTTTCGCGCATGATCGCGCAGGCGGATGTATTCATCCAGAACCTCGCTCCCGGCGTAATCGACCGGCTGGGCTTTGCGCCTGAAAAGCTGCGGGCGGCGAACAAACGGCTGATCACCTGTTCGATTTCCGGCTATGGCGACGAGGGGCCTTACCGCGATCTGAAAGCCTACGATCTTCTGGTGCAGGCGGAGAGCGGTCTCTCGTCGATCACAGGAAACGAACATGGTGCCGCGCGCGTCGGCGTTTCGGTCTGCGATATTGCGGCGGGCATGACTGCGTTTCAGGGCATCCTCCAAGCGCTGTTCGCGCGCGAGCGCACGGGAGAAGGCAGGCACATCGCTGTCTCTCTTTATCATGCGCTCGCGGACTGGATGAACGTGCCCTACCTGCAATTTGCCTATGGCGGGAAGGTGCCAGAGCGCGCCGGCCTCAACCACCCGACCATCGCGCCTTACGGCGCGTACTCCTGCGGTGACGGCAAGGCGGTGCTCATCTCGATCCAGAATGAGCGCGAATGGGCGATGCTGTGCAAAGAAGTGCTCGGCGGCGAAGGGATCGCTACCGATCCGCGGTTCTCCGGCAATTCGTCGCGCGTTGCAAATAGACCTGCGCTTGATGGGATCATCAATCGAGTGTTCTCCGCGGAGCCGCGCGAGGCGATCGTCGCCAAACTTGAGCGTGCCCGCGTTGCCTACGGCCGAGTGAGCGCGCTCGAAGACGTCAGGGATCATCCGCAGAATCGCTATATCGAAGTCGAGACACCGAGCGGGCCGGTGCGTTGTCTTGCTCCGGGCGCGATCTTCGATGGAACGCTGCCTTCCTTCGGCGCGGTGCCGGCGCTCGGAGAACACTCCGCTTCGTTGCGCGCGGAATTTTCCGCAAAGAAGCAGCCTTAGTTCAGCGCCATATCGACGTAGCCGCTTCGCGCCTCGTCTGCGGAGGCGATGGAATTTTTCCGGGAGCCGCTTGCAGATCGTCCGTGTGCGCCGCAGCGCAATTTTCCCACTATTCCTCCCAATAAATCGTTGGTAGACCAATCGATGGATTGCCTACTTTTGGGCTCCAAACTGTCTAACCAGAACAATGGTCAGGGGAGGAAACGCATGAACTTGAACAAGAAACTGCTGTTCGGCCTTGCCGCAGCAGCCGCGCTGGGTCTCAGCGCGCCCATGCTGTCCGCGCAGGATGCAGCACCGAAGTCGATCAAGATCGGCTACGCGATTTCGAAGACCGGCCCGAACGCGGGCGGCGCGAACATCACACAGATTCCGAATTACCAGCTCTGGGTTCAGGAAGTGAACGCCAAGGGCGGTTTGATGCTGAAGCAATACGGCAAGCGCATTCCGATCGAAGTGATCGAATACGACGACCGCTCCAACTCCGAAGAAGCCGTTCGCGCTGTCGAGCGTCTGATCGAGCAGGACAAGGTCGATCTGCTGCTGCCGCCGTGGGGCACGGGCATCAACCTCGCGGTTGGTCCCACCTTCAACAAGCACGGCTATCCGCAGATGACCTTCAGCGCCGTTACCGACCGCGCGCCTGAACTCGCCAAGCGCTGGCCGAACAGCTTCTGGTTCCTCGGCACGTCGAAGCAGTACATCGACGCGCTGGTCGACCTGCTGGTGAAGCTGCGCAAGGAAGGCAAGATCAACGACCAGATCGCGATGGTTTCGGTCGCCGACGGCTTCGGCATCGATCTCTCGAAGGCGGCGCGCGCGGGCTTCGAAAAGGCCGGCTTCAAGCTCGCCTTCGACAAGAGCTATCCGGTCGGCACGCAGGATATGGCGCCGGTGATCGGCGAAGCGCAGCGCTCGAAGGCCGATACCTTCGTCGCGTTCTCCTATCCGCCGGATACGGTCGCGCTGGTCGAGCAGTCCCGCCTGACTTCCTATGCGCCGAAGGTGATGTTCACCGGCGTCGGCACCTTCTTCCCGCTGTTCCCGCAGCGCTTCGGCGAGAACGCCGAAGGCGTGATGTCGCTCGGCGGGTGGTCGAAGGACAACAAGGCGACGATGGAGTACCGCGAAAAGATCCGGAAGCTCGTGAATCGCGATCCGGACTATTGGGGCAGCCAGATCGGCTACTCGTCGCTGCAAATGCTTGAACAGGCGATCGAGCGTGTCGGCAAGATCGACCGCGCCGCGATCATCAAGGAATTGCAGACCGGCACCTTCGACACCGTGATCGGCAAGATCAAGCTCGAGAACAACATGCCGAAGGATGCGTTCTGGCTCCTGGGCCAGTGGCAGGACGGACTCTATGTCGGCGTCGCGCCGCAACGTCCGGGTGTCGCTGACCTGCGTGTTCCGAAGGCTCCCTGGAAGAAGTAAGGGAGCGACATGTGACGCGGCGGGCCTCCTCCCGGGCCTGCCGCGTTCGCTTTCTTCTCAAGTAACGCGAAGATCGAATTCATGCTCACGGAGCCTTTGCTCTCCGGCATCACGCTTGGAGGCATCTATGCGTTGATCGCGATGGGCCTGACGCTGCAATACGGCGTCGCGCGCATCATGAATCTTTCCTATGGCGAGTCGCTGGTCGCGGCATGCTTCGCAGCGCTTTGGCTGTTCACCGCAGTCTCGGTCAATCCGCTGATCGGGTTGCTGGTCATCGTGCCGCTCGCGGCGCTGATCAACTGGCTGATCTATCAGGTTCTGTTGATGCCGCTCGTGCGCCGCGCGCCGTCACGTGATGCGCTGGAGGTCGACTCCATTCTCGCGACCTTCGGTCTTCTGTTCGTGGCTCAGGGCCTGATGTTCGCGATCTTCGGGGGCAATTACTTCAGCTACAATTTTCTCTCGATCCCGGTGCAGATTTTCGGTGCGACGATCTCGGCAAGCCGTCTGCTCGCGCTTGCTTTCGCCGTCATCATCGGGCTCGCGCTTTACATCGGGCTGACGCGCACCCGCGCAGGGACGGCGATCCGCGCGGTAGCCGTCGATCCGGTCTCCGCGCTGCTTGTCGCGATCGATGTCCGTGCAACCACGGCATTTGCATATGCTCTGGGTGGTGCGCTGGTCGCTGCCGGCGGCGTGCTGGTCTCGATGTTTCTCACCTTCAACGCAAGCCTCGGCGTCGTCTTCACCATGAAGGCGCTGATCGTCGTCATCATGGGCGGCGTCGGCAATCTTCTGGGCTGCCTCGTCGCGGGCATGATCCTCGGCCTCACCGAGACGTTCGTCGCGACCTATGTCGATCCGGGGCTGACGCTGGCTGCGACCTACATCATCTTCATTCTGGTGCTGCTCCTGCGTCCGCAGGGACTGTTCGGAGCGCGCCGGTCATGAGCATCCGCAACTCCGCTTTCTCCGCGGCGATGATCGCGCTCATTGTGCTGCTGGCCTTCGTTCCATTGGTGACGAACGGCTATCAATTGTCGCTTGCGATCAACATCATGAGTTACATGGTGCTTGCGACCGCGTGGACGCTGTTCTCTGGTCCTACGCGCTACGTGTCGCTTGCGACCGTCGCGTTCTTCGGTATCGGCGCATACACGGTCGCGGTACTCGGCGAGGAGCTTTCCTGGCCCCTCGTGCTTGCGATCGCGTTCTCGATCGGCTTCGCGCTCTCGCTCATCGTTGGGCTTTCCACGCTCCGGCTTTCCGGCGTCTATTTCGTCATTTTCACATTCGGCCTTGCCGAACTCGTGCGCCAGCTCGTCACCTGGTACGAAGTGAATGTCACCCGCACGCTAGGCCGCTACATCTTCATCGATGTGACGCATGCGCAAATTTACTGGCAGCTGCTTGCGCTCGCTGTGATCGTCTTCATCTCGGGCTGGCTCATTCAGCGCTCGAAGCTCGGCCTCGCGCTGCGCGTAATCGGCGATGACGAAGCGGTCGCGCGGCATGTCGGCATCAATACGACGCTGGCGAAGGTCGTGCTGTTCGCGTTCAGCGCGTCGTTCATGACGCTCGCGGGCGCGATCATGGCGCCGCGCTGGACCTATATCGATCCGGCCATCGCCTTCAATCCGGTGGTCTCGTTTCAGGTGCTGATCATGGCGTTGCTCGGCGGCGTGCACCGGCTTTATGGCCCGGTGTTCGGCGTGATCCCGCTTGTGATCCTGTTCGAGGTGCTGCTCGCGAAGTTTCCGAACCATTTCAGCATCATGGTCGGCATCGCGTTCCTGCTGATCGTCTATGCGATCCCGCGCGGAATCGTCGGACTCGTCGAAGGCATGCAGTTCTCGCTGCATAAGGCTAAGGGAGCGAAAGCATGAACGCGCCGCTGCTTTCGGTCTCCGGACTCACGCGCCGCTTCGGCGGCCTCGTCGCGGTCGATGGCGTCACGCTCGAAGTTCGTGCCGGCGAGATTGTCGGCCTGCTCGGGCCGAACGGTTCCGGCAAGACGACCGTGCTGAACCTGATATCCGGTGCGCTGAAGGCGGATGCCGGCAGCGTGCAGCTGCGCGGCCGCGCGCTCGAAAAACTGCCCGCCTTTAAGATCGCGCGGGAAGGCGTTGCGCGGACCTTCCAGCTCGTCCGCGTGCTCGGCTCCATGACCTGCAAGGAGAATGTGATCGCGGGTCTCGCTTTCGGCGCGAAGAGCCGCTGGGGCACCGAAGCCGAGCAGGCCGCGCACGAGCTTCTCGTTCGCGTCGGTCTCGCCGCCCGCGGCAACGTCATGACTTCGGAGCTTACCTATATCGATCAGAAGCGGCTCGAGCTTGCGCGCGCACTTGCGATGCAGCCCCAGCTGCTGCTGCTCGACGAATGGCTCGCCGGGTTGAACCCTAACGAGTTGCGCAACGGCATAGAACTTGTGCGTTCGCTGCGTGCAGAAGGCCGCACGATCCTCATGGTCGAACACGTGATGGATGCGATCCGCTCGCTTTGCGACCGCTGTTACGTGATGAACGCAGGCAGGAAGATCGCCGAAGGCACGCCGAAGGATGTGCTTGCCGATCCGGAAGTGATCCGCGCTTACCTTGGAGATGCGGATGCTTGAGATCGCGGGTCTCTCCGTCGCCTACGGCAAACATCGCGCGCTCGACGACGTGAAGCTTTCCGTCTCGCAGAACGAAATTGTCGTGATTCTCGGTGCGAACGGCTCGGGCAAGACGTCGTTGCTGAAGGCTGTCGCCGGAATCGTACCGAAGGCGGCCGCGAAGGTTTCGCTCGGCGGGCGCGATCTTCTGAAGCTGCGGGCGAACGACATCGTGGAAGCGGGGCTGGCGCTCGTTCCCGAAGGACGCGGCATTTTCGGCGAACTCACCGTGCGCGAAAATCTGATGCTCGGCGCCTATGCGAAGCGTGCGCGGGCAAAGGAGAAAGACAATCTCGATCGCGCCGTCTCGCTGTTTCCGAAGCTCGCGCAGCGTCTGCAACAGAATGCGAACACCATGAGCGGCGGCGAGCAGCAGATGGTGGCGATCGGCCGCGCGCTGATGTCGGCTCCCGACATTCTCCTGCTCGACGAGCCTTCGCTCGGCCTTGCGCCGCTGGTTTGCAGCGAACTGTTCGCTTCGCTCGGCAAGATCCGCGATGCCGGAATCGGCGTGCTGCTGGTGGAGCAGAATGCCAAGCGCAGTCTTCAGATTGCCGACCGCGGCTATCTGATCGAGACCGGTCGCATCACGGGCGAGGGTACGGCTTTGCAGTTGCGCGATGATCCCGCCGTGCAGCGCGCATATCTGGGGGTCGCGTGATGGGAAAGCTCGACGGAAAAGTCTGTGTCGTTACAGGTGCCGCGGGAAGCCTCGGTCTAGCGAGCACGGAAGCGATGCTCGCCGAAGGCGCGAAGGTACTTCTGGTCGATCGCACCGACCGGCAGCTCGCGGAAGCCGCAAAGACGCTTGATCGCTACAAGGACAGGATCGCCGTCTGTGCAGCCAACGTCGCCGAGGTTTCGGAAACGCAGAAGTATATCGGCGAAGCGGTGAAAAGCTTCGGCAAGATCGACGTCTTGTTCTCGAACGCCGGTATCTCGGGCGTGATCGCACCGATCGCGCAGTATCCTGACGAGCTGTTCGATCAGGTGATGGCGGTGAACGTGCGCGCCACGTTCCTCGCGATCAAATACGGCCAGCCGTTCATGAACGACGGCGGCAGCATCGTCGTGACGTCCAGTGTGGTCGGCGTTACCAGCGATCCCGGCATCTGCGCGTATGCGACCTCGAAGCACGCCGTGATCGGCCTCGTGCGCACGGCGGCGAAGGAACTCGCGAGCCGCAACATCCGCGTGAATATCGTTGCGCCGGGTCCGATCGACAACGTGTTTCAGAAGAATATCGAAGACGGAATTACCCAAGCCACGGGCCGTGACGGCACGAAGCTGCTCGATTCGATTATTCCGCTGCATCGCCACGCCAAGCCCGAGGAGATCGCGCGGACGGTGCTGTTTCTCGCTTCCCACGAGAGCAGCTTTTCGACCGGCAGTGTCTTCATGGCCGACGGGGGCATGCACATCTAACCGGCTACGACGCCAGCAAATGCGAGCAACAAGAGGAGGAAACGATGCCCGAAGCCGCAACCAATGAATTCTGGAAAGACCTGAAGCCGATTACGAAGGTGTTTCAGCCGGACGCGCTGCCCGAGGTCTACACTAAGAACGCACCGACCGACGACGAGAAGTATTATGTCCCGTTCACGGAGACCGTATCTTCCCGTCCGCTGTGGATATCGCCCTCGCAGAACAAGTGGTGCGACATCCTGATGGCGAAGAAGGCTGGGCTCGTGAACCGCCACTACCACCCGCACGAAGTGTTCGCCTACACCATCTCGGGAAAATGGGGCTATCTCGAACACGACTGGACCGCGACCGCGGGCGACTTCGTGTACGAAACGCCGGGCGAGGGGCACACGCTCGTCGCTTACGAACACAAGGATCCGATGAAGGTGTTCTTTCAGGTGAAAGGACCGCTGGTGTGGCTGGACGAGAAGGGTGAAGCGAACGGCTACTTCGACGTCCACGACTACATCGCGATGTGCAAGGCGCACTACGAGAAGATCGGCCTCGGCGCCGACTACATCACCAAACTGTTTCGCTAGACGAGGCGGCGCCGCGGCCGGGCAGCGGCAATTCGCGGATCAGGAAAGCGGGGGCAGGCGCAACGGCCCCCGCAGCGCGAGCGTGGAGCCGATCACGATGCCGGCTCCGGCGAGAAACGATCCGAATGCGAGCGTGGAGAAGCCGGTCAAGGCCTGACCGATCGAACAGCCGAGCGCC
>JAGXQU010000128.1 GCA_018335895.1 Hyphomicrobiales bacterium
CGGAGCGGCAGCGGCAGCTTCCGCAGCCGCAGCGTCGGCCTTCGCCTTCTGCGCGGCGGCGGCCATTTCTTCGAGGTAACCCGAGGACGGCACGATGGTCGCGATCGTGAAGTCGCGATCGCGGATCACCGGCTTCACGCCCTCCGGCAGTTTGACCGCCGAGATGTGGAGCGAGTCGTTGATCTCGAGACCTGCGAGGTCGGCCGTGATCGATTCCGGGATGCTCTCGGCCGGCGCATGGAATTCAACGGTGTGGCGCACGACGTTCAGCGTGCCGCCGCGCTTGATGCCGGGCGACTGGTCCTGGTTGATGAAGTGCACCGGCACGGCGACCTTGATGATCGAGCCTTTGCCGAGGCGCTGGAAATCGACATGGATCGGCAGATCCTTCAGCGGATCGAGCTGGAAGTCGCGCGGGATGACGCGCGTTTTCTCGCCGTCGATGTCGAGATCGAAAACGGTGGTCAGGAAGCGGCCGGCGTAGATGCTGCGGCCGAGTTGGGTCGAGTCGACCGAGATCGAGGCGGCCGGCTGGTTCTCGCCATAGACGGTTCCGGGGACCCGTCCTGCGCGGCGCTCGGCCCGGGCGGCGCCCTTGCCTGCATTCGCGCGTTTCACGGCCTTTAATTCCTTCGCGGCAGCCATCGTTCTATTCCTCGTCAAGTCTTTGATCGGACAGCAAAAAATCGCTGGTCCGGTGGCGCACCGGCGTCACGCGACAGCGCAAGCCTGTTGGGTTCGAGCGGGCTTATACCGGCAAGCCTTGGCAGGCGCAACGAGGCTTTCGGGGCCGTCCCGGGACGGTCAGAATTTGCGGTTGATGCCGGCTTTCAGGCCGTGATTGCCCACGGGTTCCGGCGTGGCCGGCTGGAACGGGGACGAGCGCTCGGCAGAAAGGAAACCTTCGGTCTGGGTCCCGAACACGTGCCGGTATTCGATCCGGGTTTTGGCGTCGCCGAGCGGATTGACTTCGAAGCCCGTGCCGATCTTTCCGTCCACGAGCGACGGCGGCAGCTTGTAATAGGTGCCACCCAGAAAATTGCTGCTCAGCGCAACCGTTCCGTCCGGGTTGGCGGCAACATTACGCCGCGTGCCGCCATAGAACTCCCACGCGTTCATGCCGTAGACGACGCGGCCGTCGATGTAGCCGGTGCCGCCGGAAGGCGAGAAGGCGTTGGGGTCGAGCTCGGGAAGTACGGCAGGATTGCTGGTCGCCGTATTCGCAGCGACGCTGGTGGAAATATTCGCGCGCCAGTTGCCGCTGTCCCACTTGTAAGCGGTCGGCAATTTCTTCTCTTGCTCCTCGATTGTGCGATAGCCCGGGTACCGTTTCTGGTTTTTCGCGAGCACATCGAGCGGTACACCCTCCGTGCCCGGCACGCCTTCGAGCCAGAGTTCCGCGGAGAACGGCGTGGTCCATGTCACCGGAGCCGGAGAAGAACCCGCTTCCGGCGCGGACTGGCTCGTTTCGCTGAGCGTCTTGTCGATCAGACCGCGCAGCTCAGCAGAATCCTGCGACTGCGCCGGGGGCGGCAGCTCGCTCTGTTCGACCGGGCCCGCAAACGCGGTTCCCGTCAGCAGGATCGAAAAAATGGTAGCCGCGAATTCGCGCTTCATAGGGCTCTCCCTATGCGACGTGTGCCGCAGTTATGTGTAGCTTTGTTGCTACGCTCCAATCATGGAAGCGATGTGGCAGCAAAACACGAAATCGTTAACGGAAATTCGCGGCAGCCATGCGCCGAATCCTGCGCGGATTGCCGCGATCAGTCGAAGAGGCTGGAGACGCTCTCTTCGTGCGCGGTTCTGCCGATCGCTTCGCCCATCAAAGTGGCAATCGACAGCACGCGGATGTTGCGCGCGACGCGCACCGCTTCGGTCGGCTGGATCGTGTCGGTGATCACGAGTTCCTTGAGCTTGGATGCGGTAATGCGCGCCACGGCTCCGCCGGAGAGCACGCCGTGCGTGATGTAGGCGGAGACCGAAGTTGCGCCTTTTTCGAGCAGCGCTTCGGCGGCGTTCACCAGCGTGCCGCCGGAGTCGACGATGTCGTCGATCAGCACGCAGTCGCGGCCTTCGACGTCGCCGATCACGTTCATCACTTCGGATTCGTTCGCGCGTTCGCGGCGCTTGTCGATGATCGCAAGCGGCGTATCGATGCGCTTGGCGAGGCTGCGTGCGCGAACGACACCGCCCACGTCCGGCGAGACCACCGTCATCTTTCCGAGTTCGTAGTGCTCCTTGACGTCGCGCACCATGACCGGCGAGGCGTAGAGATTGTCGACCGGGATGTCGAAGAAGCCCTGAATCTGTCCGGCGTGCAGGTCGACGGTCATCACGCGGTCTGCGCCGGCGCGGGTGATGAGGTTGGCCACCAGCTTCGCGGAGATCGGCGTGCGGGGGCCGGGCTTACGATCCTGCCGCGCATAGCCGAAATAGGGAATGACCGCCGTGATGCGGCGCGCGGACGAACGGCGCAGCGCATCGGTCAGGATCAGGAGTTCCATCAGGTGGTCGTTCGCGGGGAACGAGGTCGATTGCAGGACGAACACGTCCTGGCCGCGCACGTTCTCCTCGATCTCGACGAAGATCTCCATGTCGGCGAAGCGCCGCACGGTGGCCTTGGTCATCGGCGTTTCGAGATAGGAGGCGATGGTTTCCGCGAGCGCGCGGTTCGAGTTGCCGGCGACGAGCTTGATGCTTCCGTTATTCTTGCTCTGCCGCCCCGACATGCACGCCATCCAATCGCGCCTTCTGGCGCGGAACCTGATTTACAGAGTCACTAGCCGCCACGGCCAACCCTGTAAATACGGGGGCAAAGTCCGTCCCCTGACTCGGCCTTTCGGTCAGGTGGCGAGCGCAATCGCCGCGATCTGGCGGCCATAGTCGGGCTCGCCACGGTGGGTGGTGCGGCGATAGGAGAAGAACCGCCGCTCGTCCGCGTAAGTGTCGAGGCCCAGGTCGTCGATATGTCCGACGCGCGCGTTCTCGAGCCGCAAGCGGATCAGTCCGGCGAGGTCGAACATGGCGTGATCGGGCTTTGCCGAAGGCGCGAAGAAGCGCGCATAGGCCGGGTCTGCATCCTTGAACCGCGCGATGAATTCGGGACCGACTTCATAGCTCTCTTGCCGGATCAGCGGGCCGAGCGCGGCGACGATGTTCTCGCGCTTCGAACCGAGTTCCGTCATTTTCGCGACGGTCGCTTCCGCGATGCCGCCGAGCGCGCCTTTCCAGCCCGCGTGGGCTGCGGCGACGATGCCCGCCTCCGCGTCGGCAAAGAGCAGCGGCCCGCAATCCGCAGCCGATGCGCCGACTGCAAGTCCTGCCGTGCGCGTGACGATACCGTCGGCACGCGCGGCATCTTCGCGGCTCCAGGCCTTGCCTGCGACGACCACGTCGGCGGAATGGATCTGGTAGCAGGTGATGAGATGCTCGGCGCCGAGCGCTTCGGTCATGCGGCGGCGATTTTCCTGCACATGCGCGAAATCGTCGTTCGAGCCGATGCCGCCGTTCAGCGATGCATAAATTCCTTCGGATACGCCGCCTTCTCGCGTGAAGAAGGCGTGGCGGATGCCGGGGAGTTTTGCGAGCGCAGGAGACTCAACTTTCATCGCTCAACCCTTGCCGCTCACTTTCGCGCCGTCAAATCCGGGGAGCGGCGGCAAGTCTTTGTGTGCAAAGGCGAGCGCCTTGAAGAGTTCGCCCATGCCCGGCGCGGGGCCGGTCAGGCGCTCCAGAGAGATCGTGATTTCCGCCCGTATTTCGTCTTTCACGTTTCGCCGCAGGATTTCTGCGCGTGCCTCGATGCCGAGCTGCTTCAGGAAATCGCGTTGCGTAACCGGCCCGATCGCGCGGACGGTGCCGCGTGCGAGCGCGGCAAGCGCTTCGAAATCGACATGCGATGTGAGGTCGATTTCGCCGGGCGCTTCCAGCGGCTCGGCGTAGTCCTGCCCGCTCACCGCCTGCAAGGTATCGCCGAATCCGGATTCGGCATGGCCGTAGTCGATGAAGAGCGCTGCGCCGCCATTGCGCCCGATGCGTGAGACGATCTCCGCAACCGGCGAGAGATCGCGGCGCTCGAACACGGCGCCGTTCGGTGCGGGCGTCAGACGCTGCGGCAGGCGCTTCTCGAAATCCGGCAGAAGCGACGGATCGAGCCCGAAGGCGAAATCGCCCTCCGCGCCGAGTCCGATCTTTCGTTCGTGCCAGCGATCCGCCTTCTTCTCGAATTGATCGATCGGAAGCGCATCGACGAACTCGTTGCCGATCGCGATCAGCGGCGCGCCGGGCAGCGTCTTCGCGTCGCCGTGCCAGGCGATCGAAGAAACCGTTCCGTGCAGGTTCTCGCGCTGGCGTTCCTGCAAGACGGGACTCGTCTCGACGAGGTGCAGCTCTACGGCATCGAGAAAGCCCGGCATGACTTTCGCCGCGCGCAGCGCGTCTTTCATCAACGTGCCGCGGCCGGGGCCTGCTTCGACGAGCGCGATACGCGAAGGCGAGCCCATCAGCCGCCAGACTTCCGCGCACCACAGCCCGATCAGTTCGCCGAACATCTGCGAAATTTCCGGTGCGGTGGTGAAGTCGCCGCCCGTGCCGAAAGGATCGCGCGTCGTGTAGTAGCCGTATTCGGGATGGGCGAGGCAGAGCGCCATGTAGCGCGAGACTTCGAGCGGCCCCTGCGCCTCGATCAGGGTGCGGATTTCGCGCTCAAGCGCGTTCATTCGTTTTCTTCGGTGCGTCGAACGTAACCGCGCCACGCTGTCTCGCAATCCAGATCGCGCCGAAGCCGACGGCCAGCATGGGAATGGAGAGCAGCATGCCCATCGTCAGGCCGCCGGTAAGAAAGCCGATATGTGCGTCGGGCTCGCGGAAGAATTCCGAGACGATGCGCGCAATCCCGTAGCCGCCGACGAACATGCCGCCGATCATGCCCGGATATTTCAGCGCGCCTTTGCGCCACATGACGACAAGGATCGAAAACAGCACGATCCCTTCCAGCGCGCCTTCGTAAAGTTGGCTCGCATGACGGGGCAGCGGGCCGCCGTTCGGGAACACGAAAGCCCAGGGCACGTCGGTGACGCGGCCCCAGAGTTCGCTGTTGATGAAGTTTGCGATACGCCCGAGGAAGAGGCCGATCGGCGTGACGATGGCGGCGGCGTCCAGCATCGAGAGCATCGGGATGCCGCGTGAGCGCGCAAACAGCAGAAGCGCCAGGATCGTGCCGAGGAAACCGCCATGGAACGACATGCCGCCGCGCCAGAGCACGAGAATCTCGGCCGGGTGCGCAGCGTAGTAGGCGGGATTGTAGAACAGCACGTAGCCGAGCCTGCCGCCGAGCACGACGCCGAGCGCGGCCCAGACGATCAGGTCGTCGATGTGCTCCGGCGTCATCGGCGATACGCCGCCCCAGTATTCTTTCGCTGCGGCGACCCGCCGCGCCATCCACCAGGCGCCGATCAGCCCGCCGACATAGGCGAGCGCGTACCAGCGGATCGCAAAGGGGCCGACCGAGAACAGCACCGGGTCGATCATGGGGAATGGCAGCGCAAGCAGCGGCATCGTGGCCGCGTGAATCCTCCCTCGTTTGAGCGAAGTCAAGGACCCGGCTTGCGCGGGCCATATTCAATACCCATTGTATGATGAGCCGCTTGTTGCCGCGGCGAGGATTGCTGCCGAGGAGCGTTGCCATGACCCAGACCACGAACCGCATTTTCGACGAGTTCGCGCGGCTTGCGAACGACGCTGCCGGTGTCGCGAGCGGTGTCCGCCGCGAGGTCGAGACCATGGTCCGCTCGCAGGCCGAGCGCATTCTGCGCGGCATGGACGTCGTGACCCGCGAGGAGCACGAGGCGGTCAAGGAAATGGCTGCCAAAGCGCGTGACGACAGCGAGAAGCTCGCCCATCGCGTGGCCGAGCTGGAGCAGCTTCTGAAAAAGCGCGACGAGTCGATCTGACAGTTCTCCACCGGTAATTGCGGGAGATACGGCCCGCGGCTGTGGGAAGTCGTCCGCCTGCCATTGATGGCGGGGGCGAATTCGATTCTTCTGACACAACTGATTTGCGGTTCATTTCGGCGAATCAGCAGGTTGCGGCGGTAGTCCACACGGGGAGCACGACGCGGCTTCGGTGCCTTGGCCGGAGCGCGCGGAAGGATTCTCGTTCGGCTGTATCGCCGAAAGAAAGGAATGCGGAATGTCGTTGGCTGAATTCGATAGAGGTCCCGGCGGGAATCCCGTCGACCTGGTCGAGCGGCTGGCCGCGATCAACGACTGGTCGTTCGAGCGCGCGAACGAGTCCGAAATCACGCTTTCCATCAAGGGCCGCCACACCAACTACAACGTTTCGTTCCAGTGGATGGACGAACTGGAGGCGCTGCACACGGCCTGCGCCTTCGACCTGAAGGTGCCGGAAGCCAGGCGCAACGAGATCTACCGGCTGCTCGCCATGGTCAACGAGCAGCTCTGGCTCGGGCATTTCGATCTCTGGTCGGAAGAGGGTCTCGTCATGTATCGCGACGGGCTGGTACTCTCCGGCGGAGCGGAGGCAAGCGGCCGGCAATGCGAAGCGTTATTGGAAAATGCCGTCAGCGCGGCGGAGCGGTACTATCCCGCGTTTCAGTTCGTGATCTGGGCGGGCAAGACCGCGCGCGAGGCGATGGACGCCACTCTTTTCGAGACCGCCGGCGAGGCTTGAACCCATGAGCGCGCTCTCCGCGCTTCAAGGCACGGTCATGCTCGCGGGCGCGGGCAAGATGGGCGGGGCGTTGCTCGAAGGCTGGTTGAAGGCGGGACTGCCCGCACGCCTAGTCGCGGTGCGCGATCCCGGTCCGCCGCCGGAAATTCAATCGCTGCTGTCCGCAAACAAAATCCCGCTCAATGAGAATCCGAAAGGCGAAATCGCAGCGCTCATTCTTGCGGTGAAGCCGCAGGTCGCGCCGGATGTGTTGCGCGCGCTTTCGCAATTCGCGGGGGCGGATACCGCCGTGATCTCGATCATGGCCGGGCGGACGATTTCGTTTCTCGAACAATCCTTTCCAACGTCGGCGGTGGTTCGCACGATGCCGAACACGCCGGCTGCGATCGGCCGCGGCATCACGGTCGCCGTGCCGAACAAGCGCGCGGGCGAGAAGGCGCGCGCGCTGACCGATGCGCTCTTGCGCTCGACCGGACCGGTCGAATGGGTCGAAGACGAAAACCTGATGGACGCGGTAACGGCGGTTTCCGGGTCCGGCCCGGCTTATGTCTTTCTGCTTGCCGAGACGCTCGCGCGCGCGGGCGAGAAGGCGGGGCTGCCGAAAGAGTTGGCTGCGAAGCTCGCGCGAGAAACCGTTTCCGGTGCCGGCGAACTGCTTTATCGCTCCGATCTGCCGGCGTCGAAGTTGCGCGAGAACGTGACCTCGCCGAACGGCACCACGGCCGCGGCGCTTAAAATTTTGATGGGCGAGGCAGGCATCGACAAGCTGTTCGAAGAGGCTGTCGCGGCTGCAACGAAACGCGGGAAAGAACTGGCGGGGTAACCCTGTCGTCCCGGACAAGCACCGCGTAAGCGATGCGCGATCCGGGACCCGTCCCTGCCTGTCGATCTCCACTACATGGTTATGGGTCCCTGCATTGGGGGGCGACAAGACATTATTTGTACGCCTTCCCATCGCCACACGTCCTCCCTAGACTGAACCCTCACGTATTTCCGGCGTTATTCGGCTCTGGAGGGTCGTCATGGCTGACACACAGGCACGCGAAAAAATCCTTGGCGCGTTTCTTACGCTGCTTGCCGAGAAGCGCTTCGAGCGCATCGAACTTTCCGAAGTCGCTCAACTCGCGAATGTTTCGCTCGCCGACCTGCGCGGCGAATTCGGCTCGACCTTCGACATGATCGCGGCCTTCCTGCGCGAGACCGACAAGAAGGTGCTCTCCGGCGGCGAGTCCTCGAAGCTCGATCCGGAACTTGGCGATCAGCCCGCGCGAGACCGTTTGTTCGAAGTGTTGATGCGCCGTTTCGAAGCGCTTGCGCCGTACCGCGAGGCGATCCGCTCGCTTTATCGTTCGGCGCGGACCAATCCGCGGCTTGCGATGGGACTGAACAAACTCGCCGTGCGTTCGCAGCAATGGATGCTGTCTTCGGCGGGCATCGGCTCGTCCGGTATCGTCGGCGGCATGCGGGCGCAGGCGCTTGCCGGCTTCTTCGCGAAAGCCACCCAGACTTGGCTCGACGACGA
>JAGXQU010000129.1 GCA_018335895.1 Hyphomicrobiales bacterium
GTCCTCACCGGAACCTGCCGATGTCCTCCGCTACATTCGTCTCGCCCGACTGGCTCGCCGCAGAACTGAACAAGCCGGACCTCGTCGTCGTCGACGGCTCCTGGTACCTGCCTGCCATGAAGCGCGACGGCCGCGCCGAGTATGTTGCGTCGCATATTCCCGGCGCGGTCTATTTCGACATCGACGATGTGAAGGACCTCAACTCCACGCTACCGCACATGCTGCCGCCGCCGGAGGTCTTCGCGCTGCATATGGCGCGGCTCGGCATCTCCGACGGCCAGCGCATCGTCGTCTATGACGGCGCCGGGCTCGTCTCCGCGCCGCGCGTGTGGCTCACCTTCAGGATTTTCGGCGCGAAAGAGGTGTCCATCCTCGAAGGCGGCTTCCCTGCCTGGAAGGCGAAGAACCTTCCGGTCGAAAGCGGCAATACGGTTCGCGCCCCTGGACGGTTCACGCCAAAATTTGCGGCCGATGCGGTCGCGAACATGCAGCGCGTCTCGGACGCATTGAAGCAAGGCACCGCGCAAATCATAGACGCGCGGCCCGCGGGCCGGTTTCGCGGCGAAGACCCGGAACCCCGCCCGGGCGTCGCGTCCGGACACATTCCCGGCAGCATCAACGTTCCTTCAAGCGCAGTCGTCGCCGATGGCAAGCTCGCTTCGCCCGAACAGATCAAGAAAGTGTTCGAAGACGCGGGCTACGATCCCGACCGGCCCGTCATCGCTTCCTGCGGCTCCGGCGTTTCCGCGGCCGTGTTGTGGCTTGCGCTCGAAGCCATCGGCAAACAACCGGAAGCGCTTTATGATGGCTCGTGGTCGGAATGGGGAACCAATCCCGACATGCCTAAGGCGACCGGCCCCGCAAAGAAACCCTGACGCGTCCGATGCCCGGAAAACCTCTCGTCACCGGCTTTTTTCACGAGCCGACGTTTTCGATCTTCTATCTTGTCGAAGATCCTGCCACGAAGTCCGCCGCGATCGTCGATCCGGTGCTGGACTATGACGAAAAGTCGGGCCGTGTCTCGCATCAGTCTGCCGATGCCCTGCTCGACGAGATCGCGCGGCGCGGGCTGAAGGTCGAGTGGATTCTCGACACGCATCCGCATGCCGATCACTTCTCCGCCGCCGTCTACCTGAAAGAAAAGCTCGGTGCGCCCACTGCGATGGGAGAGCGCGTCGTCGAAGTGCAGAAGCTTTGGAAGCAGATTTACAATCTGCCGGATTTTCCCGCCGACGGCTCGCAATGGGACAAACTCTTTGCCGCGGGCGAAACCTTCAAGATCGGCTCGCTGGACGCGCGGGTCATGCTCTCGCCCGGCCACACGCTCTGCTCGATCACTTATGTCATCGGCGATGCCGCCTTCATTCACGACACGCTGTTTCAACCGGACTACGGCAGCGCCCGCGCCGACTTCCCGGGTGGCAGCGCGGCGCAGCTCTATGACTCCATCCAGGATATTCTCGCGCTCCCGGGGGAGACACGGCTCTTCACCGGACACGACTACATGCCCGGCGGCCGCGCGCCGAAATGGGAGTCTACCGTCGCCGAACAGAAGCGAGCGAACAAGCATTTTGGCTCGAACCCTTCGCGCGAGCAGTACGTGAAGATCCGCGAAGCGCGCGACAGGACGCTGCCGATGCCGAAGCTGATCCTGCATGCGCTGCAGGTGAACATGCGCGGCGGTCGACTGCCCGAGCCCGAAGACAACGGGCGCGTTTATCTCAAGATTCCGGTCGGCGCGCTTTAATCCGTTACGGCAGGATTTGCGAAAGGAACTGCTTGGTTCGCTCGTGGCGCGGATTGTTGAAGAATTCCTCCGGCCGGTTTGCCTCGACGATCTGGCCTTCGTCCATGAAAATAATGCGGTCGGCGACCTGACGCGCAAACCCCATTTCGTGTGTGACGATGAGCATGGTCATGCCGTCTTCAGCGAGACTGCGGATGGTGTCGAGCACTTCCTTGATCATTTCCGGGTCGAGCGCGGAGGTAGGCTCGTCGAACAGCATGATCTTCGGATTCATGCAGAGTGCGCGGGCGATGGCCACGCGCTGCTGCTGGCCGCCCGAAAGCTGCGCCGGGTACTTGTCCGCCTGCTCGGGTATGCGAACGCGCTCCAGTAAGCGCATCGCGACCGCTTCCGCTTCGGCTTTCGGTCGCCCGCGCACCCAGATCTGCGCAAGCGTGCAATTTTCCATGACGGTCAGGTGCGGAAACAGGTTGAACTGCTGGAACACCATGCCGACGTCGGCGCGAACCGCATCGATGCTGCGAAGATCGGACGTCAGCTCGACGCCATCAACGACGATACGTCCGGATTGATGGTCCTCCAGCCGGTTGATGCAGCGGATCAATGTCGACTTGCCCGATCCCGAAGGGCCGCAGATGACGATGCGCTCCTTGCGTGCAACCTGCAGATCGATGTCGCGCAGCACGTGGAACGCGCCGAACCATTTGTTGACGCCGGACATTTCGACAGCGGCGGCATCCGGCGCTTTGGCGAACCCGCTCATCGCATCGCTCCTTCGATCCGCAGCGCTCCCGCTCCGGCACGGCGTTCCAAAAACAATGCGTAGCGTGACATCGCGAAACAGAAAATGAAGTAGATGCCGCCCGCAAACGCAAACCCCGTATAGAGCGTGGTCGGCGCGGCCCAGTTCGGGTCGGCGAACGCCGCCCTGATCTGGCCCAAAAGATCGAGGATCGCGACGATCTGCACAAGCGTCGTATCCTTGAACAAGCCTATGAAATTATTGACGATTCCCGGGATCACACTCGTGAGCGCCTGCGGCAGCACGACAAGGCCCATCGTTCTCCAGTAGCCAAGCCCGAGTGCGGCGGCGCTTTCGTACTGGTGCTTCGGTATGGCCTGCAATCCGCCGCGCACGACCTCCGCCATGTAAGCGCCCGCGAACAACGCAACACCGATCAGCGCGCGAACCAGCCGCTCGATGCTGGCGCCCCCCGGCAGGAACAGCGGCAGCATGTAGGTCGCGAAGAACAGCACGGTAATCAGCGGTACGCCGCGCCAGAATTCGATGAAGGCAATGCTGACCCAGCGCACGAGCCGCATGTTCGAGCGCCGACCGAGCGCGAGTGCGATGCCGATCGGAAGCGAGGCGACAATCCCGGTGATCGCAACGACCAGCGTCACCAGAAGCCCGCCCCACTCCCGACTTTCGACCCAGCGCAGCCCGAAGTCGGCATCCGCCGGGGCGAGCAGCAGCGCAAGCGCGCCAAACACAACCAGCATCGCTTTCAGCGAAGTTACGAAACGCGTTCGGAACATGCGCGCAACAATGGCAATCGCGGCCGTCAGCACGACTGCCGTTGCGGCAAAATCGAGCCAGAACGAGCCGCGAAAGCCGCGCCAGTTTCCGACGTCGACGTAGTCCGAAATGCGAACGAAGCGACCGATAAAGAACCTTTGGAAATCCAGATTTCCGCCGGTGAGCAGCACGAAGCCCACAATCGGATACACACCGAAGAAGAGGATCGCATTCAACCGCTTGAACGGCGCCGCCGGGATCATCAGCGGAACAAGCAGCAGCAGTCCGAGTGCGAATACGAGGTTCGGCCGCCACAGTTCGTCATAAGGATAGAAGCCGTAAACGAACTGGTTGAACTTCGCCGCGACAAACGGCCAGCAGGCGCCTGATGCCTTGATGCAGTCGTCGCGGCTCTCGCCGCTCCACACCGCATCGAGAACGAGAAAGCGTAACAGCGGCACGACAATCAGCACGAATGCTGCGAAGCCCACGATCGTCATCGCAACATCGCCCGGCGTTGCAAGCAGGCGACGGGCAAACCAGCCGCCGAGCCCGCCCGTGGCGAACGGCGCGGGTTGCGGCGGCAGGGTTTCGGCGCGAACGAAAGCAGCGCTCATGTCAGCGCTCCTGTAGCGCGATGCGCCGGTTATAGATGTTCATGCCGAACGATACGACGAGCGATATCAGCAGATAGACGAGCATAGTGATGCCAAGAATTTCGATCGCCTGCCCTGTGTTGTTCAGCGTGGTTCCGGCGAAAACCGAAACAAGATCGGGATAGCCGATGCTGACGGCGAGCGACGAATTCTTGATGAGGTTCAGATACTGGCTGGTCAGCGGCGGCACGATGACGCGCAGCGCCTGCGGCACCACCACGAGCCGCA
>JAGXQU010000130.1 GCA_018335895.1 Hyphomicrobiales bacterium
CGGGTCGTCGCCCGCCTGCATCAGCGCGCGGATCGCGGTCGGTGCGGTGTAGAAGATGTTGACCTTGTGCTTGTCGATCACTTCCCAGAAGCGCGCGTTCGTCGGGTAGTTGGGCACGCCTTCGAACATCAATGTCACCGCGCCGTTCTGGAGCGGACCGTAAACGATGTAGCTGTGGCCGGTGACCCAGCCGACATCGGCCGTGCACCAATAAATATCGCCGTCGTGATAGTCGAAGACATACTGGTGCGTCATCGAAGTGAACACCGAATAGCCGCCGGTGGTGTGCAGCACGCCCTTCGGTTTTCCGGTCGAGCCCGAAGTGTAGAGAATGAACAGCGGGTCCTCCGCGTTCATTTCCTCACAGGGGCAGTCGGCGGTAACGCTCTTCGCGATGTCGTCGTAATAGACGTCGCGGCCCGACTTCATGTCGACCGCTGCTTTGGTGCGCTTGACGACGATCACGGAAGAAACGCCGCCGGCCTTGTCGCAGGCGGCATCCGTGTTGGCTTTCAGCGGAATCTTGCGGCCGCCGCGAAGGCCTTCATCCGCCGTCACCACGATGTTCGATTTGCAGTCTTCGATACGGCCCGCAAGACTGTCCGGAGAGAAGCCGCCGAACACGACGGAATGAATTGCGCCGATGCGTGCGCAGGCGAGCATCGCGTAAGCCGCTTCCGGAATCATCGGAAGATAAATCGTGACGCGGTCGCCCTTCTTGGCGCCCTGCTTCTTCAGGACGTTTGCCCAGCGGCAAACTTCGGCGTGAAGCTCTTTATAGGTAATCTTCTTGTCGTCGGTCGGCTCGTCGCCTTCCCAGATGATCGCAACCTGATCGCCGCGCTTGTCGAGATGACGATCGACGGCGTTGTAGCAGATGTTGGTCTTGCCATCCTCGAACCACTTGATCGAGACGTCGCGGTCGAAGGACGTGTTCTTCACTTTCGTGAAGGGCTTCATCCAGTGAATGCGCTTCGCCTGCTCGCCCCAGAATTTCTCCGGGTCCTTGATCGAGGCGGCATACATTTCCTTGTATTTGGCTTCGTCCAGCCAGGCGCGTTTCTTCCATTCCGGAGAAACGGCATAAATCTTGTCGGACATCGTACTCCTCCCTTACCCCTTACGCGGACGGGCTTTTCTCCCGCCTCTTAGTTGGCCACATTATGCGCCGGGCGGAACGCGCGCTTCAAGGCGCGGCAGTACCGACTTTGGTCAGGGCAGCTTCCGAAAACGGCAGGAATCGGAGCGAAACGCGCGCTTTGGCGCCGGATACGCGTCAGTCTGCCAGCGCCCAGACTCGCGTGCGCTTGATCTCGGCGTCTTCGAGATCGCGGATCACCGGAACCTCGTATTCGGCAAGCGCGGCCATCCTGTCTTTCGGCAGGTAGGAGCGGCCCGGGTCGCCGACGAGCACCGTCGCGCCTTGCGCTCTCATTCGTTCCAGGAATGCGTGCGCGCGAGCGGCGGTGTCGCGCTCGTAGAAGATGTCGCCTGCGAGCACGGTCCCGAATGATTCAAGCGCGATTGCGGGATCGAGGCGATCGCTGGTTTCGGTTTCGACGTCCACGCCGTTCGCGGCCGTGTTCAGCGCAACAGCCGGAATTGCGAAGCGATCAATGTCGTTCGCGACGGCAGACGCGGCTCCTGCTTTCATTGCCGCGATGGCGACGAGCCCGGAGCCGCAGGCGAGATCGAGCACGCGCTTGCCGCGCACGATTTCCGGGTGATCGAGAATGTAGCGCGCGAGCGCCTGACCCCCGGCCCAGGCGAACGCCCAGAACGGCGGCGGCAATCCCATCTCGCCGAGTTCTTCTTCGGTTTTTTGCCAGAGCGGAACTGCTTCGTCGGCGACGTAGAGCGAAATTTCGGGGACGTGCGGGACCGGACGAAGGCGCGTGTTCGCGCGGATGAAGGCTTCCGCGTTCGACAGCGCTAGGGCTTCACGCCGCCCAGTTTGCAGATCGTGGTCCATTCCGCGTCGGTAACAGGCTGCACGGAGAGACGCGAGAGTTTTATCAACGCCATGTTCTTGAGCTTCGGCTCAAGTTTCACCTGCGCGAGTGTCACGGGCGCTTTGAGCGGCTCTTTGGCTTTCACATCGACGCAGACAAACTTTTCTGTCTTGTCGGTCGGATCGATGTAGTGCTCTTTAATCACTTCGGCGATGCCGACGATCTCTTTGCCTTCGTTCGAGTGATAGAAGAAGCAGCGGTCGCCCTTCTTCATGCGCATGAGGTTGAGCTTGGCAGCGTGATTGCGAACGCCGGTCCACGCAGTGCCTTTGGCGCCGGCCTTGACCTGTTCGTCCCACGACCAGGTGTCGGGCTCGCTCTTGATCAGCCAGTACGCCATCTCAGTTCGGCGTTCCGATCACCCAGCGCCAGGGCCGCAGTTCGACTTTCGCGAAGAGGTTCGCCTGCTTGTAGGGGTCTTTCGCCAGAATTGCCTCCGCGGCCTCGCGCGTCGGCGCATCGAGGATCAGCATCGAGCCGATCATCGTCTCCCCGTCGTCGTGGAGCAGGGGACCGCAAGTCCTGATCGTGCTTGCATGCGCGCGCAAGTATTCGAGATGCGCGGCCCGGTTGGAAAGCCGCAAATCGAGACTGTTCGGTTTGTCGAGGCAAATTGCGACGAAATGCATGACCGTTCCCAAAATGCGAGGGCCCTCTATCATCGCTTCAAACCTTTCACCACCGCTTAACGGGTGAAAGGTTCAGTCTTCCTGACGTAACGGGCGGGAGAGCAAGCCGGCGATCGCTTCGTCGATGCCGATTTTCCCGGCGAGAATCGCGGCTACGGCCTCTGCAATGGGCATTTCCACGTTCATTGCGTGCGCGGCTTCGACCAGAACAGGTGCTGTATACATTCCCTCAGTGAGCTTCTTTCCGCGAACGTCAACGGAAGTGGAGCCGCCGAGCGAAACCCCGAAAGCGAAATTCCGTGACCGCGGCGAAGAGCAGGTAAGGATGAGATCGCCGAGACCGGACAGGCCGGTGAGCGTTTCGGGCTTCGCGCCATAGGCGCGTGCGAAGCGCACGAGTTCCGCGAAGCCGCGTGTCGTCAGTGCAGCCTGCGCGCTCGCGCCGAGTTCCCTTCCGGCGACGATGCCGGCCGCGATTGCGAGCACGTTTTTCGCAGCGCCCCCGATCTCGACGCCGCGGACGTCAGTCGTGTGATAGAGCCGGAAGTTCTGGGAACTGAGCGCGGTGGCGAGCGCAAGCGCGAGGGGCTCGTCCTGCGCCGCGAGCGTCACCGCGGTCGGTAAACCTGCGGCAACATCTTCGGCAAAGCCGGGACCGGAAAGGATCGCGGGGCGCGCGTCAGGCAGCGTTTCGGCAATCACTTCGGTCACGAATTTCTTCGTTCCGATCTCGATTCCCTTCGCGCAGGCGACCATGGGCGTTCCTGCGCGCAAGATCGGCGCAAGGGACTTTGCGGTTTCGCGAAGTGACTGCGTAGGCGTTACCAGCAGGATCGCGTTTGCGGCGGCTACGCGCGAGAGATCCGTGGTCGCGGAGACCCTGTCGTCGAGACGGATACCGGGAAGATATTTCTCGTTCGAACGGGTCTGCTCGATCGCATCGATCAGCGCCGGATCGCGGCCATGCAGGATGACATCGCGTCCGGCCTTCGCCGCGGCATTTGCGAGCGCAGTGCCCCAGGCGCCCGCGCCGATGACGCCGATCTGCTTCATGCGATGAGCTTTTCTTCCGCGAGCGGCCAGCGTGCACGCGGGGCTGCGTCAAGCTTGTCTTCCATTCCGCGGGCAAGCCGCTCGGCCGCGGCCCACGCGATCATGGCGCCGTTGTCGGTGCAGAGTGCCTGCGGCGGTATGATCAACGGCGTGTCGAGCCGCGCCGTTTCGCTCTCGAGCGCCGCGCGGATCGCCTTGTTTGCGGCGACGCCACCCGCAACGACAAAAGCCGTCGGTTTGAATACGGTATCGCGAAGCTTGCGGAGTGCAACGCGCGTGCGGTCTGCAATGACATCGATCACGGCGGCCTGGAAACTCGCGCAGAGATCGTTCACGTCCTGCTCGGAAAGCGGCGCGATGGCCTCGGCCTCAATCCGAAGCGCAGTCTTCAGTCCAGAAAGCGAGAAGTCCGGCTCGGCCCGGCCGAACATCGGGCGCGGCAACTCGAAGCGTTGCGGGTCGCCCGCAAGCGCATGCTCCTCGACCGCAGGCCCGCCCGGATAGCCGAGGCCGAGCATCTTGCCGGCCTTGTCGAAGGCTTCGCCGATCGCGTCGTCGACCGTGCCGCCGATCTTGCGGTAACGGCCGACATCCTCGACCAGTACGAGCTGAGTATGTCCGCCGGAGGCGAGCAGCAGCAGATACGGAAAGTCCACACGGCCGGTCAGGCGCACGGAAAGCGCGTGCGCCTCGAGATGGTTGACCGCGACGAACTTCTTCTTCGCCGCGAGCGCGATTGCTTTGGCTTCGGTAAGTCCGACGATGACGCCGCCGATCAGGCCGGGGCCGGCGGCGGCAGCGATGGCGTCGCAATCGGAAATGCGGGCCTGCGCATCGGCGAGCGCCTTCATGATCACCCGATCAAGCACTTCGACATGCGCGCGGGCAGCGATCTCCGGCACCACACCGCCAAATTCCTTGTGCTCGGCGATCTGCGAATACACGACATTGGAGCGGATATCGCCGGTGCCATCCGCGCCGCGGTGGACGACGGCAGCTGCGGTTTCGTCGCAGGTGGTCTCAATGCCGAGCACGAGCATCAGGCGCAGATAGCAGGATTTCGTGAGGCCGCCCATAGTGCTATCCCGCTTGCCACGAAGCATCGAAGACAGGGCGCAATGACGAGAATACGGATCGGGACGCGCGGAAGCCCGCTGGCGCTCGCCCAGGCGACGGCCGTGCGCGCGGCGATCGCGATTGCCGAGCGGCTGGACCCGGAGGAGATCGAACTCGTCGTGCTCAAGACCACGGGCGACATCGAGCGCGACCGCTCGTTTGCCGAGTCCGGAGGCAAGGGCATCTTCACGAAGGAAATCGACGAGGCGCTGCTTTCGGGCCGCGTGGATCTCGCCGTGCATTCGGCAAAAGACGTGCAGACGATCCTGCCACAGGGGCTCGCAATTTCAGCAACTCCGCCGCGTGCCGATCCGCGCGATGCGTTTCTGAGCGTGAGGGCAAATTCGCTGGAATCGCTGCCGCGAGGCGCGAAGCTTGGCACGGCGTCGGTGCGGCGGCAGGCGCTCGCGCTGCGCATCCGCCCCGATCTCGATATCTCGCTTTTGCGTGGCAACGTGCAGACGCGGATGGACAAGATGAAGGCTGGCGCGTGCGACGCGACCATTCTCGCTTTTGCCGGATTGCAGCGGCTCGGGCTGACCGGACACGCCACGCAAGTGCTGGACCCCATGAAATATCCGCCCGCGGTGGCGCAGGGCATCATCGCAATCGAGACGCGCCACGGCGACCGCGCGATGCATGCGATCCTCGCGAAGATCGATCACGCCGAAAGCCACGCGGCGTTGCTTGCGGAGCGCGCGTTCCTGCTCGTGCTCGACGGCTCCTGCCGCGCGCCGATTGCGGGTCACGCAAAGATCGAACGAGGCCGGCTGCAATTCACGGGTCTCGTGATCACGCAGGACGGCCGCAGCTTCGCGGGCGTCTCGCATGAAGGCGACCCGCGCGATGCGGAAAAGATCGGCCGGGAAGCCGGCGAATATCTGCTTCCGCGCGCACCAGCCGGCGCGCTTTCGGGGTAGGCGAAGTTGCGCGTGCTCGTCACTCGCCCGCGTTTCGATGCCGCGCGCACGGCGGAAAAGCTCGCCGCGCTCGGACATGAAGCGCTGATCGATCCCGTCATCGAGATCGAGCCGCTGCCGTTCGATGCCGCCGTTTCGGGAGTTTCGGCGCTCGTCTTTACCAGCGCGAATGCCGTTCGCGTTGCGGCCGCGCAGGGCACGCTGAAGCAAGTTCCGGTCTTTGCGGTCGGCGAGCGCACGGCGGAGGTTGCGGGAGAGTCAGGTTTTGCGATTGCCGGGGTTGCCGCAGGCGACGTGAGCTCGCTCGGCGAACTGATCGCGGCGAAGTTGCCGCCGGGGCAGCAAGCGCTGCATCTCGCGGGCGAGGACCGCGCGGGAGATTTGCCGAATTTCTTGTCCCGAAATGGAATCGTGGTTGAAACCAGAATAATTTACCGCGCACGCGCTTCCGAGAATCTGCGGCCGGAAACCGTCGGCGCGCTCAAAGCGGGCCGGATCGGCGCGGTGTTGCATTATTCGGAACGAAGTGCCGCGAACTTCGTGAGACTCGTCGAGAAGGCAGCGCTATCTGAATTTGCACGCAAGACCCGCCACTACTGCATCTCGCCTGCGGCTGCTTCGCCGCTCGCCTCTCTCGGTGCGCAGGTAACGGCTGCGACCGCGCCGTCAGAAGCCGCGCTACTCGATCTTCTCGAACGCTAGCGCGGGTTCCTCCCGCGCTCAGAGCAATTCCTTGCGCAGATAAAGAATGTCTCCATGCGCGCTCGGTGCCTCGGCTGCGGCGAAATCCTGCGTTTCGAGAAATGCGTTTAGCTCACCGAACAGCACGCCCCCTTCATAATAGGGGACCGTCGATACCTCGCTGACGACGGCTTTTGCCGAGGCAAGCGTTCGCGTTCCGCCGCGAAGCACGAGGAGTTCCGCGCCCTGCACATCGACCACGACGAGATCGGGATTTTCGAAGCCTTCGCGCGCGGCGATCTCGTCGAGCGTCGAGGAAACCACCGTTTCGTCCTCGCCGGTTTGCCGCACCGACGGCCAGGTCTCGCGCAGCTTCTCCGTCATCGGGAAGATCGAGTTGGAGGCGCCGGCGTTCGAGAAGCCGTGCAGAACGACATTCGCGCCGGATTTGTCAGTGAGCAGGGCATTCACCGCGACGTGCCTGCCCGCAAGTTTCCCCGCGGCGCGATCCGCATCGAGCGACGCCAGCAGCTGCGCGTGGATGGAGGGCGAGCCTTCGATCCAGAGCACTTCGCGGACGCCCATTTTCCGGTAGCGCCGCCGCTCCTGCCCGAGATGCGCACCGACATGGATCACTTTACGGATTGGAAACCGTCCGAACGAAAGGAAGCTCAGGAGCTTGAGCGGTTTGCGTTCGAAAATTCGCCGCAGAATCGGCAAAAGGTATTTCTGCATGGTGCCCCAGCCGGACCCGCTCCGGCGGTTTCCGGGTGGCGCTCTCTTACGGAGATTTAGCGCTTGTTGGAAGGGCGCAGCGTCATGCGGCGGCAGGATCATCGACCTGTCGTGCCTGATGTGCGAATGAGGTTTATGCTGTGGCGGGGCGCATCACCGGGACGCCGATGACAGACGATTCTGAAAGCAAGATCGAGACGGGTGCGGCAAGGTCGCGTAAACGCGCGACCGTGATCGAAGGCGAAGCGAAAGAGATTCCCTCCGCGAACGAGAGCGCTGCCGCGGAATCCGCGTCAGCGAAGCAGCCGGATGCAAAACCGGACGTGCAGCCAAAGCTTTCGCCTGCGGCCCGGGGTTCGTTCGACTGGCGAATCGGGGTTCCGATGATCGCGGTTGCCGCGCTGTCGGGCGTCTCGGCGGGTCTGTTCGGTGCCTGGCTGTTCTCGGCTGCCTCTCCGCAGTCTGCCGATAGTTCCGCGATCAACAATTCGATCGCGCAGCTGTCCTCGCGGCTGACGCAACAGGAAACGAAGACGGCGCCGCCGCCCGACCTGACCCCGCTCAACGAACGGAGCGCAAAGCTCGAAACCGCAACCGGAGAATTGCGCGGCGAGCTTGCGGAAGTGAAGAAGCGGGTCGATGCGCAGGCTAACGCACCGACGGCCGCCGAACTGAATGCGGTGAACCGCAGGCTCGCGCAGATCGAGGAAAAGGTCGGCACCCTTGCGGCACTTTCGAAAGCCGAACCGAAGGGTGGCCCGCAGCCTTCCGAGGTGATCGCGCTCAGCGCGTTGCGCGACGTTGTGGCAACGGGCGAACCGTTCGTTGGCGAGCTGAGCGCGGTTCGTGCGCTTCTCAAGGATCGCGCGGCATCGCTCGCGCCGCTCGATAAGTTTGCGAAGGAAGGCTTGCCGACGGTTGCGGCACTTGCCGTCCGCTTCGAGCCGCTCGCTTCGAAACTCGCAAGCGGCACACAACCCGACCCCGAAAGCGGCGTGTTCACGCGGCTCTGGAACAATGCGGGCAAGCTTGTCGAGGTGCGCCCCGTCGGCGAGCCGAAGGGATCCAGCACGGGCGCCGTCGTCGCCCGCATGGAAGCGAAACTCGCGCGCGGCGATCTTTCGGGCGCGCTCGAAGAGTCGAAAGCCTTGCCGCGGTCCGCGCGCGAACAGGCAAAGGACTGGTTCGAGGCCGCCGAACAGCGGCGCGATGCCGATGCTGCAATCAAGTCTCTGATCAACGCAGCGCTTGCCGCGATTTCCACGGAGTCCCCGAAGCAGTGATCCGCATCGTCTTTTTCCTGCTTGCGGTGACGGTGCTGGCGATCGGCGCGATGTGGATTGTCGAGCGCCCCGGCGAGATCGTACTCACGTGGCAGGGCTGGCGCATTTCAACGAGCGTGACGGTTGCGCTGGTCGCGCTCGCGGCTTTGCTTGTGACGACGATTGTCACCTGGTCGATTTTCCGCTTCTTCGTAACCGCCCCGGGAAATCTATCGGTATTTCTCCGGGCGCGGCGCGAAGAGAGGGGTTGGCGTGCGCTCTCGCGCGGCATGATCGCAGCCGGCGCCGGGAATCTTTCGCTCGCGCGCAGTTCGGCAAACGAAGCGCAGAAAATTTTAGGGAATGAGCCGCTTGCGATGCTCCTGTCGGCGCAAGCCGCGCAACTCGACGGCGATGCAGCCCGTGCGGAAGCGGAATTCCGCGCGATGCTGGCTTCCTCCGAAACGCGGCTCCTTGGCTTGCGCGGTCTCTATCTCGAGGCGCGGCGCCGCAACGATCATGCGGGCGCACGCGATGCCGCCGAGGAAGCTTCGAAGTCCGATGCCAGCATCTTCTGGGCCTCGGAAGCGCTGCTTGAATATCAGAGTATCCGCGGCGATTGGGACGAAGCGCTCGCGACCGTCGCGCGCGAAGCCAAGGCCGGAACCATCGACAAGCCCACGGCGAAGCGGCGGCGCGCGGTGCTGCTCGCGGCACAAGGCCTGATGATCGAACACGGCGATCCGGGGAAAGCGATCGTGCTCGCGCGCGAAGCGGCGAAGCTCGCGCCTTCGCTTGCGCCTGCCGCCGCACTTGCAGGAAGGCTGGAAGCGAAAGCCGGATCGCTGCGGCGCGCGCAACGCGTGATCGAAAAATCCTGGGCGATGGCGCCGCATCCCGAACTCGCCGACTCTTATGCAGGCCTGCGCTTGCAGGATACCCCGAAGGAGCGGCTCTCTCGCGTTCAATCGCTTGCGCGCAAGAATCCCGAACATGCCGAAGCTGCCATTGCGGTCGCGCGTGCGGCGATCGATGCGCGCGAATTCGCTGCAGCGCGCGAGGCGCTGTCTTCGTTCTCCGCCGCGCCGACGCAGACGATGTGCCTGATGATGGCCGAGATCGAATCGCTCGAGCACGGAGACCACGGCAAGGCGCGGGAATGGACTTCGCGCGCGGTTCGCGCCAAGCGCGATCTCGCCTGGGTCGCGGATGGATATACTTCGGAGCGCTGGCTTCCCGCCTCGCCGCTTACCGGCAGG
>JAGXQU010000131.1 GCA_018335895.1 Hyphomicrobiales bacterium
TGTCACGAGCCGCCGTTCGTCGCGCCGGGTATCGACGGCGCGGCAGATCGGAATGTACCTCGCGCATACCGCGGGCGGTCTGCCGCTCGCGAAAGTCGCCGAATATTTCGGCCGCGACCGCAGCACGGCGGCGCATGCCTGCCGCCTGATCGAGGATCGCCGCGACGACCGGAAATTCGATGCCGAACTCTCCGAACTGGAAGATCTTCTGTACGCGATCTGCGGAGTTGCACGATGAAAAAAGGCAGGAGGCCGGCCGCAAGAGATCGTGTTTCGAAGCACGGCATCGCCCGCGCCACGCGCGAGCATGCACAGGCCGCACCGGATGCGTTGCTCGTCAACGAAAGCGAAAGCCCGCTCGCGTGGCTCGCGCGGCGCAAGGATCAGGATGGGCGGCCGATGATCGATGCCGTGCAATTCGCGGCAGGCGAGCGGTTGCGCGAAGATTTCACGCGCGCCGCGATGACCCCGCGGATCGGCGCGAATCTGACTTCGCCGGTTGCGCATGGCAGGCGCACGGGCGGCGACAGTGCGATGCATTTCTCAGATTTCGTGATCGCTGCAAAGGAGCGTCTCAACCGTGCGCTCGATGCCGTGGGTCCGGAGTTCTCGGGCCTGCTGCTCGATGTCTGCTGTTTTCTGAAGGGGCTCGAGACGGTGGAGCGCGAGCGCGGCTGGCCGCGGCGGACGTCGAAGGTCGTGCTCGGCCTCGCACTCGACCGGCTTGCGCGGCATTATGGGCTGGCCGCGAAGATCACCGGAAGAAATCGCGCGCAAACGCGTGCCTGGCAAGCCGAAGACGCGCGTCCGACCATGGACGCCCATCGCGATTAAACGGAGCGCAGCGCCTTCTGCGCGTCTGACTTCATGCGCTCGACCATCGAACGAAATCCGTTCGAGCGCTGCGGCGTCAGATGTTCGCCAAGACCGAGCTTGTTGAAGAGAGCATTGGCGTCGGTTGCGAGAATTTTCTCGGCGCTTTCGTCGGAGTAGAGCGCGAACAGAATGGCGATGAGGCCCTTCACGATATGCGCGTCGCTGTCGCCTTCAAATCGCAGGATCGGGCTTCCGCCCGGCTTCGCGGCCGGGAGTTGTGCACTGGTCAGCCAGACCTGGCTCGCGCAGCCCTGTACCTTGTTCGCATCGTTGTGATCTTCCGGCGAAAGCGCAGGCAGCTTGCGGCCGAGTTCGATCACATAGCGATAGCGGTCGTCCCAGCTATCGAGGAGTTCGAAGTCCTCGACAATTCTTTCGATACGCTCGTTCATGAGGCCAGATATAGGCGTCCGGAGCGGAAGGCACAATTATCGGTGATTGATGGCAATCAGCCCGCGCGGCGCGGGAGATTCTGCGGTGACGAGACCTTCTGCGGCGCAAGCCATGGCAGATTGCGATCCTCGGCGGTCAGCGTGTCGCGGCCCGGACGTGGCGTGGAGCCGGTCGGTTCGTCATGTTTAGGGTCGGCCTTCGAGGACAGGAACTCGTAGAGCATCTTCGCGCCGTTCTGCGCCTTCTGGCCGAATACCTGAAGCGCCTGTGAGCCGACCGCGCATGCTTCGGGCTCGCGTTCGCAGAACCCGCGCGCATCCTTTAGCGCGGCTTGCGCCGCGCCGATCGCTTCAAATGTGCTCACTTCCGGCGCGTTCGGGTTCGTCTTCGGCCCGGAAGGCAGAAGCACGACCACGATGGAAAGCCAGAAGGCTACCCGCAACAGAAAGAACATGACGCCCTTCGTCCCCGCGCGGCTTATCTACCGCGTCGTGGTGCACCATAAGCCGGGAGCTTTCAAAGAATCGTTCGGCCTTCGACGAAGATTCGTCTCGAATGCTGGAAATTCCAGAGATGGTTTCGAAACCATTTTGATCTGGACGGAAAAAGAAGTGTCCCGGCGGGTACAATAAGAGAACGAAAACCATCCCCGGAAAGGGATCGTTCACCATGCCGGAGGGAGGCGTGGAAAGCCCCGTGAAATAAGGGGTTTTCGCATGCATCGAGGCCGCGCCGCGCGGCGGAATTTAGGGTTCGCTTAAGCGCGCACTTCTACTCTTTGCCGTAACAGGTGAGGGACGGCGCGGGAATATGCTTCCGAAACGCGCCGCGAAAGTAACAGTTGCGTAGTTCCATGTTTGCGCCCATCCGAGCTTATCTCGATGCGCTGCTCCATCCGAGCGCACGGCAGGATTCCCTGGTCGCCGCGCGGCACCGCGCGTTTATCGCGACCAGGCTTTTTGTCGGACTGAGCGCGCTCGCCGTGTTTCCTGCGTATCTGGCATGGCGCGGCGTGCCCAGCCCGCTCGAAGTATTCGCGTTATGCTGGATGCTCACGCCGATCCTTCTGGTCTGGTATCTCTCCAGAAGCGGCGAGTACGAGCGCGCGCATCTGCTTTCCGCCTGCGCGCTAGCAATTCTGGTCGCGTTGATCGGTGCGGTAACCGGCGGGCTCGGCTCCTTCGCGGCACCCTGGATCGTCGTGATCGCGCTCGAAGCCTCGCTGTCGGCTTCCCGCCGCCTGATCGCGGCAACCATCGCAATTGCCATTTTTACGGCCGCGGCCCTCTGGTTCATGGTGCCGGCGCCGGCCGTTGTCTCGGCCAGCCAGGGCTGGCTCTCGATCGCGGGCGTCACCACCGCCGCGCTCTACGCGGGCGGGATCGCGCTCGCGAACAGCGCCTTCGTCCGGGAAGGACATCTCGCGAAGCTTGCGAGCGAGGCGCGCTACAAGCTGCTCGCCCAGAATATGTCCGACGTGATCGCGCGCCATGGCCGCGACGGCGCAATCACCTTTATTTCCCCTGCAGCCGAACAGCTGACGGGGATTTCCGCTTCCGAACTGCTCGGACACAGGCTGTTCGACCGCGTGCATCTGGCCGACCGTCCGGCGTTCCTGAAGGCGATCTCCGACGCCGCCCGGAATCCCAATCCGGTTTCACTCGAGTTCCGGCTGAAGCGCGAGTGGCCGGGGGACCGTAACGCGGATCCTGAATTCATCTGGGTCGAAATGCGCAGCCACGGCATCGATGCCGCGGTCGATTCCCCGGCCTGCAGCGCGCGGCAGGTTGTTTCCGTGTTCCGCGACGTCTCGGTGCGCAAGGCAGACGCGCTTGCGATCGAGTACGCCCGCAGCGAAGCCGAACGCGCAAACGACGCCAAGAGCAAATTTCTCGCGACCGTCAGCCATGAGCTGCGGACGCCGCTGAATGCGATCATCGGATTCTCCGAAATGCTCGCGCGCGAAGACGAGATGAAGCTCGACGCCACCCGCCGCCAGGACTACGCGCGGCTGATCCGCGATTCCGGCGAGCATCTTCTCGCCGTCGTGAACGGCATTCTGGATATGTCGCGGATCGAAGCCGGCCATTTCGAGATCGTCACCGAGCCCTTCGCGATCAAGCCGCTGATCGAAAGCTGCCGCGAGATGATGTCGCTGCGCGCGGAACAGGCCGGGATTCAATTGTTCGCGGATATCGCGGGCGATCTGCCTGAGATCAACGCGGACCCTCGCGCATTGCGGCAGGTCGTCATCAATCTGGTCTCCAACTCCATCAAGTTCACGGAGTCGGGCGGCAAGGTCGATATCGTCGCGCGCTCCCGCGGCAAGCAAATCGAGTTGATCGTCACCGACACCGGTATCGGCATTCCCGAAGCCGATATTGCAAGGCTGGGCGATCCGTTTTTTCAGGGACATTCAACCTATGATCGCGACTACGAGGGTACCGGCCTCGGACTTTCGGTCGTCATGGGTTTGGTGAAACTGCACGGCGGTTCGGTCGAGATCGAAAGCAGGCTGCGAAAAGGCACCAAAGTGATCGTGAGTCTGCCTTTCGATTGCCAGCCGGTCGCCAGACCCCCAGCCAACGGTCAGATTACGAAGTTTCCACAGCGTCCGGCCGCCGGCCGTGACGGATTGAAGGTCAGAAAAAGTGCCTAAGCGCATCAGCAACCCGCGCCGCGCGCGCGGCGACTACGAGGATGACTATTCGCACGAGCGCGCGCCGAAGCGCCGTTCGCTCATCCGCCGCATATTCGCCGCCGTACTGCCGCGCAGGATTTCGGATACGGTCGCACTTGCGATCGCGACCGCAGCGGCTCTTTCGGTGGTCGTGAACGCGGTCGCCTTTCAGGAGTCGCCGCGCTCCACGCTGGACAGTCTGCTGTCCCGGGATGTGCCGAACCCGCAGTCGCGCCCCAGCGAAGCGCCGGCAAAGAACATGACCGATCTGATTCAGAACATTCAGCGCGAGCTGTCGGCCCGCGGCTACTATAACGGCGCGGTCGACGGTGTGCCGGGTCCGCGTACCGAACAGGCGATCCGTGATTTCCAGAAGGGCAAGGGCCAGAACGCGATCGAGCCGAGCAACGACCTTCTCAACCAGATCAAGCGAACGCCCGTGAAGGGCGACGTCACCGGCTCGATCAACGGCCCGCTCGAAGGCGAACGCAAATCGCTGCGGGTGCTTTCCTTGCAGCGCGCGCTGGCGCGGCTCGGTTACGGCCCACTCAAGATGAGCGGCACTTTCACGCCCGATACCAAGGACGCCATCGAGCGTTTCGAGCGCGACTGGATGATGCCGGTGACCGGACTGATGTCGGACAATCTTTTCACGAAACTTGCGGCTGTAAACGGCGCTCCGATCGACTAGACTGCATTCGTGCGTCTGAAGAGTTCGATCTGGGTGGCGGCCTATGTCCGCCGTTGCAATAACGAGGGCAGCTTCGCCGTAGTCCGCCGCCGCGGCGCGGAAGAGGCGGGCGCCATCTTCGTAAAAATCGCCAAACTGGACGGCACCGCGGCCCTGTACGGCCCGGCGCCGCAGAGCGCTTTCGACGACGCGCGGCCGGTGGAACATCTGTTTTCCAGTCTTTTTCCGCCGGGGTTCGTGCCCGAGGCCGATGTCGAGGCGAAGATCGCGCGCGAACAGAAGTTCGATCCGGACCTGTGGCTGGTCGAGGTCGAGGACCGGGCCGGGCGGAATTTCCTGAACTTAGCTCCGGGCTAGACGGCATTCGCGCCGTTAACAGCCTGTTAACCCTAACCGATTGTTACTTGGGAAAAGCCGGATGTTGCCGGCGTTGGCCCGAGGAGGCCGGAATGGGTTTGTTGGTCAGATTTCCGCTGGAACGTGCGCGGGCCGTACCGCCCGCCGTCAATGGCGGCGGCAGTGCGTCAATTCTCGTGCTGCCGGTAATCCGGATCGAACGTGTCGCGAAGCAGGCGCGCAAGGAATCGCAAGCGAAGCCGCGCGCAAAGAACAGTGGCAGGCCGCGCAGGCGCACAAAGCGCCCGGCCTGAGGTGCAGTTCTCTTCCTTGATACGGGTTCTTTCTGCGCTGCTGCTCGCCGTGCTTGCGGGCGCATGCGCGCGCATCGGCGATTTCGAGCGCCCGGTACCTTCCTATTTTCACGACGAGATCCTCCCGGTCGCGGGTTCCTACGTGGCCGCGAGCCGCAGCGAGCCGGTTTCCCGCGCGCCACTCACCGATGACGAGCGTGCGCTTCGCGACCTTGCTTATGCGATCATCGCGCCGCCGATGACGAAGCAGAAGTGGTTTCTGACGATCACCGATCTCAAGCAGTCGAGGGTGCTGGCGAATACCGTGCCGGAGTTCGATGTGGAGGCCTACGCGAGTACCCTGATCGATAAGCCTTATCGCTCGGCGACCGCGCGCTATTCCCGGCTGATCGACGATATTCGCGCCGACGGATTGCGTGTGACGCCGTTCTTCAGCGCGGCCAGACGCGTCGTCGACATGGATACCGCGCGCGAACGTAGCCTCGCCGGGGCATCGCGGCTGACGCCCGAAGAGCGCGAGATCGCGATGGCGCGGGTCGCGGAGAACCGGATGCTGATCGGCTGGGTCTATCGCCGTCTCGGCGAAAGAAGCCGCGGCTACAAATACGCGCTTGAGCGCCTGTTCCTGAAGACGCCGGCACCTGCGGCCGCCGATGCCGAACGCGCCCTGCGCGGCTATGACGAGCGCCTTGCGCGCATCCCGGTGCTGAGCACCACGACCGCATACTATCCGACCAGCGGCCCGCAGTTCTTCAAGGACTAGCGTGCCTGCGCCCGACCACGCGCGATAAGCCGGATCTTCAGAAGTAACATTTCAGAGCGCGGAAGCAGCATTGCTGCGGACATCGCGTAGTGCGCGCTCGAGCTTCAGGAGTTGTTCGACGGCACGCGGCGACAGCGCGCCATTGCGGCTGCGGATCGGGTTTCCTTGCGCGGAAACGATGTTCGGCATGTTGCGCTTCACGCCGGGGAGCTGAACCGGCTTCACGCCCTGATGCGCGAAGGTCATGACTTTGTGCCATGTCATGGCCGGCAGGGAACCGCCGGTCATGTTGTGCAGCGGCTGGTAGTCGTCGTTGCCGTACCACACCGCCGCCACGAAGTTTCCTGTGAAGCCGACGAACCATGCATCGCGAAATCCGTTCGTGGTTCCGGTTTTGCCACCCGCGGTAATGCCGTCCAGCGCCGCGCGGCGCGCGGTGCCGTTCTCGACGACATTCGCCAGAATCGGATTGATTTCGTGGACGACCGATGCGGGAAGCGCTTGCTCCGCGCGCGGCAGATCCGTTGGATCTTTCCAGACCAGTTCGCCGCTGACGCTCCGAATTTCGAGGGCGGCGTGCCCGCGCACACGCTTTCCGTTCGCCGCGAAGGTTGCGTAGGCCTGCGCCATGTCGAAGACCGTGACTTCCGCGGCACCGAGCGGCAGCGATGGGGTGATGCGAAGCTCGGTCGAAAGCCCCATCCTGCGCGCGGTTTCGACGATCCTGTCCCTCCCGATGGCGTTCGCGACACGCACAACAGGCGTATTCAGGGAAAGGCTCAGCGCCTGCGAAATCGGAATGGCGCCGAGATAGGAACGGGAATAGTTCACCGGACACCACGATCCCATACAGATCGGCTCGTCCTGCACGACGGTATCCGCGTTCATGCCGTTCATGAACGCGGTAGCATAGACAAAGGGCTTGAAGGCCGAGCCCGGCTGCCTGAGCGCGTCGGTCGCGCGATTGAACTGGCTCTCGCCGTAGTCGCGCCCGCCGACCATCGCGCGCAGTGCGCCGTCGATGTCCATGACGACGATCGCCGCCTGCTCCACATTGTAGTCGCGTCCTGACTGGCGCAGCGAGGATTCGATCGCTTCGTCGGCGGCCTTCTGAATCGCGGGGTCGAACGCGGTTCGCACCACAAGCGCGCGCCCGGCGATCGAAGCGGGCAGCTTCGCCGCGATCTGCTGCACTTCGCGGAAGGCGTAATCGAGATAATAGTTCGGCGTCTGCTCGTCCCGCCGGTCCACCGCGCGGGCGGGGCTCTGCCGTGCGCCGAGTACCTGGCCTTCGGCCATGAAACCGGCATCGACCAGATTGTCGAGCACGACGGACGCGCGCAGGCGCGCCGCCGGGAGATTTACATGCGGCGCAAAGCGGGCAGGCGCCTTGAAGAGGCCCGCGAGCATCGCCGCCTCCGCGAGGTTCACGTCGCGCGCGGATTTCGCGAAATAGAAGCGGGCAGCGGCATCGATCCCGTAGGCGCCGCCGCCGAGATAGGCGCGGTCGAGGTAGAGCTTGAGGATCCCGTTTTTCGACAGCCGCGATTCAAGCCAGACCGCCAGAAACGCTTCCTTGATCTTCCGCTCGACCGTGCGCTCGTTCGAAAGAAACAGGTTCTTCGCCAACTGCTGCGTGATCGAGGAGCCGCCCTGCACCACGCCGCCTGCGCGCCAGTTGGCTGCGAGCGCGCGCAGCGTGGCGGAGAGGTCGAGCCCGAAATGTTCGTAGAAGCGGCGGTCTTCGGTGGCGAGCACCGCCTTGATCAGATGATCCGGCAGCGCTTCGACCGGCACCGAGTCGTTGTGGCGGATGCCGCGCTCGCCGATCCTGTTGCCGTAGCGGTCGAGGAAGGTGACCGCGAGCTCGCTCTTCTTGAGCCAGTCTTCGTCTGAGGTCTCGCGGAAGGCGGGGACCGCGAGCGCAAGCGCGAGCACGGCGGCAGCGGCACTGAGCGTCACGGCTTCCGAAAGGCCCTCGACCGCGAGCCGGTAGAGTCCGCGCACGCGCAGCGGCGATCGCGGGCCGTAGACGGGCGGAAGCGGGGCGGCGGAATCGGCCAAGCGGAACTCGTGCGCGGCTGGGAGGGGTGCTACAGGCCGGAAATATAGCAGCCGGGGAAGGGTGCGCGATCAGAGCAGCGCTACATTGTTAACGGCGTCCGCCCGACGTAAGAGGGCGCATGCCCAAGCCCTTCTGGCAGCGGAAAACGCTCAAAGAAATGACCACCGCCGAGTGGGAAAGCCTGTGCGACGGCTGTGCGCGCTGCTGCCTCGAAAAGCTCGAGGACGAGGACACCGGCAAGATTTACTACACGAACGTCGCCTGCCGCCTGCTCGATTGCGAAGCCTGCCGCTGTTCCGATTACGAGAACCGCATGAGCCGCGTGAAGGATTGCGTGAAGATCACGCCGGAGGAGCAGTTTTTCTGGCTGCCGAAGACCTGCGCCTATCGCCGCGTCGCCGAAGGTAAGGACCTCGAATGGTGGCATCCGCTCGTCTCGGGCAATCCCGAGACGGTGCATGAAGCCGGGATTTCCGTTCGTGGGCGCATCGGCGGGGTCGAGGGAAAAGTGCGCGTGCGCGATTACGACCAGCATCTCGTGCGGTGGCCGCTTCTCGAAAATGCAAAGCCGAAGCCGAAAAAGAAAAAGCCGCAGGTGAAGAAGGCGTGATGGCGGCGACGGTCGAGCTCTCCTTCCGCGAAGACGATCTTTCCGGCGCGGAAATCCGCGCGCTGGTCGCGCGTCATCTGCAAGGGATGGCCGAAAATTCGCCGCCCGGCACTTGCTTCGCGCTCGACATCGACGGACTGCTCCAGCCCGGCGTGACGCTCTGGTCGGCGTGGGAAGGTAAAGCACTCGCCGGCATGGTGGCGCTGAAGCGGATCGACGGCACGAACGGCGAGATCAAGTCGATGCGCGTGGACGACCGCTTTCTCGGCAAAGGCTGCGGCCGCGCGCTGCTCGATCATGTGACAGCGAAAGCACACGAAGCCGGAATGAAAACGCTGTGGCTCGAGACGGGATCTTCGCCGGGTTTCGTGCCTGCGTTGAAGCTCTATGAAAGCGCGGGCTTCCGCTATTGCGGGCCGTTTACCGGATATGTGGAAAATCCGTTCAGCCGCTTTATGACGCGGGAAATCTGAACGTCCGCGCGATACAGGAAAATAATCCCAATATTATACTTGACGTACCCAATAGGGTTATCTAGGATTCTTCTCATTGGAGAGTCCGATGAAATCCGTATTGAACGACAAGCACTTCCACGACGAGAAAGCGGCCTACAAATGGGTTGAGGCGCGAGTGTGGCCCGAAGGCCCCGTTTGCCCCCATTGCGGTGGCGTGGAGCGTATCAGCGCGATGAAGGGCAAGAGCACCCGTATCGGCGCGTACAAGTGCTATCAGTGCCGTAAGCCTTTCACCGTGAAGGTTGGGACCATCTTTGAGTCCAGCCATATCCCGATGAAGCTGTGGCTTCAGGCAATCTTTCTTATGACCAGCAGCAAGAAGGGCATTAGCAGTAACCAGCTTCACCGCACTCTCGGCTGCACCCTCAAGACTGCGTGGTTTATGTCGCACCGCATCCGCGAGGCTATGCGCGAGGGCGGATTGGCTCCTATGGGCGGCGGTGGCGGCATTGTTGAGGCTGACGAAACCTATTTCGGTAAGGTTGGCGCGGCCAAGACCCGCACTAAAACTACTAGCGGTCGCAAGTTCACCAAGGGCGGTCGTACCGGCCCCTCTAACAAGCGTGAGATCCTCTCGCTGGTTGAGCGGGGCGGTAAGGTCCGCTCGTTCCACGTGCAAAACGCGGACAAGGTTTCGGTTGCCAACATCGTGAAAGAGAACGTATCGCGCGAAACTCGTTTGCACACTGACGAGAGCCGCCTTTATCACGGTGCCGACGAATACTTTCAGACCCACGAAACCGTGAAGCACTCGATTAAAGAGTACGCACGTGGAGACATTCATGTGAACTCTGCGGAAGGCTTCTTTGGCATCTTCAAGCGCGGAATGCGCGGTGTTTATCAGCACTGCTCCGAGAAGCATCTGCATCGGTACTTGGCGGAGTATGACTTCCGCTATAATCACCGAATTGCGCTTGGTACTAATGACGAGGGTCGCGCTGCTATGGCTCTTAAGGGCGCAGTCGGAAAGCGGTTGACCTACGAAACAATTGGTTAGAGCGGAGATCGGATGGCGAAAAAGTCCAAAGGTCGAACTAAGAAAACTAAGAGAAAGACTCCGGCGAAAATCCAAGCTACGCGCTTCAAAGAAGCGGCGAGAGCAATAGGCGCTGACGAGAGCGGAGAAGCCTTTGACAAGGCTTTTGCCGTTGTTGTTTCCAAAAAGCGTTAACGCTTAAGTCGTCCGGTGATTCTGTCGTACAGTCCAAACCAAAAGTTCTTCCATTTATTTCCGTATGGGGGGACGAAGCCACTTGCTATCTCCGCTCTCAATCGGCCCTTCATTTTACGCCACTGGCTTCTAGTTGTAGGGATGGATTCTATCGGATATTCGGAAAGTCCATCGCGGAAAAATTCCAGCATGTCTTCTTCAATGGGAGACATCATGTGAGTTTTAGAGCGCAGCTTGTTAGCTGCCGATAAGGCTCCAAACTTTCCGTAGTCTTCATGCTCTCTGCGAGTGTGCCAGGCAAGCATATCTGCGGCTTGTAAGGGCAAGAACTGTTTGTCGTCGCGGAAGTTGACGTTGCCTATCAAGCTTCGTTCTTTTCGAGTCAGCGCACTTTTGATAGTGGGCAGATAAAGCGCTAAGTCTTCTTCGATTCCATCCTGTTGATCGAAAATGAAATCAATTGCGAGTTTCACTCCACTTTGGGCGCTAACTCTTGCAATCCCGCTAATGATTGAATGAGCGCATATCAAATGCGTATTCTGAAGCCCATATGGTGAAACCGGCTTCACAATTTGATTAAAGTCTCGACGGCTAATCGACGTTTCAAATGAAAATGGCTCGAAGTGATTGATAATCCTTGCGAGTCCACGCAGTTTTTCGTTTCTGTCTTCTGGCTTCCAGCTTCGAAATTCACCGCTTAGATTCTGCGCCTCCGCCATCTTTAAGTATTTTATGGCGGGCTTATCATCCAACTGCTCTTTCCAAGCTTCAGAAAACAACGCCCAATCTTCTGCACGGTTCAGGTATCCGGCGAGGAACAGCCTCCGGTCATCCTTATCGCTGGCGGAATCATCAATAAAAGCTTGAATGAAGGCCAATTCTTTATTCAACCGGTCTGGGTTCGCATAGCCGCTTACCTGCGCCCAAATAGGAGCAGTTGCGTCAGACCATGGAAGCGCGTCGGGGCGACCCACGACTCAACGCCTCTACATCTTACACCCTCCTATTGGCTTTGGGTACGGGAAGTATAATATTGGGAAAATAATCCTTGACAGCGTGACGCTGCTCAGGCTATGTTCCGGCATACTCCACAAATGTATCGACAGCGCGCCTGGGGCTTACCCATTCGCGTCAACCAAACGGCGGCGGAATTCCCGGCCGCCGTTTTGCGTTTCGGGAGCCGATGGCGAAGTTTATCGTCCTGCCACCTGAGAAGATCGCGGAAGTCCGCAAACTCTACGAAGGCACGGACGTCACCGTGCGCGATCTGGCGTCGATCTGCGGTCTTGGCACGACGACGTTCATGCGGCGCGTGAAGCTCTGGGGCTGGAAGCGGCGCAGGCTCCGTTTGAACGACTATGACGATGCCGCAAAGGCGGAAGTCAATTCGATCCGCGAAGTTGCGGCGCCGGCAATTGCGGTGGCCGAAAAGGAAACGCTGATCGATCGCGTGCGCGCGGCGGTGGAGCGCGAGATCGTTGCGATCGAGGCGGTGCTTTCGCGTGTCGAGGGCGCGCGTCTTCGCTCCGCCGACGCCGAACGCGCAGCGCGCACGCTGGCGACCTTGGTCAGAACCCTGCGCGAGGTCGCAGCACTCCAGCGCGATGAAAAGCCGGAACACGAAAAAAGTGAAGGCAGCGAAGACGAGTTCCGCGACATCGAGGAATTCCGCGCAGAACTTGCGGAGCGGCTTGATCGACTGCGACGCAGCCGGAACGCTGAATGAACTGATCGCGGGAAGCAGCGCGCACGCGCGCGAAGCGTTGCTCAAGGATTGGGAAATCTGGGCGCGCGAGGACCAGCTGCCGCCTGAAGGCGGCTGGCGCAACTGGCTGATCCTCGGCGGGCGCGGCGCGGGGAAAACGCGCGCCGGCGCGGAATGGGTGCGGGGTGTCGCGCTCGCGCGGAAAGGTTTCGGCGAAAGCGCGCGGCAGATCGCGCTCGTCGGTGAATCGCTTGCAGATGTGCGCGAGGTGATGATCGAGGGCATCTCCGGGTTGCTCGCCGTTCATGCGCGCGCGGAGCGGCCGCAATGGGAGCCGTCGCGGCGAAGACTGGAATGGCGAAACGGCGCGGTCGCTTATGCGTTCTCCGCCGACGACCCGGAGAGTCTGCGCTGGCCGCAATTCGACGCGGCCTGGTGTGACGAACTCTGCAAGTGGCGGCGCGGGGACGCGGCTTTCGACATGCTGCAATTCGGGCTTCGTCTCGGCGCGAACCCGCGCAGTGCGATTACGACGACACCGCGGCCCCTGCCGCTGCTCAAACGATTGCTTGCCGATCCTTCGACCGTGGTCTCGCGCGCGACGACAAAGGCGAACGCATTTCAGCTCGCACCGCAGTTTCTGGAACAGATGCTTGCACGCTACGCGGGGACGAGGCTCGGACGGCAGGAACTGGACGGCGAAGTGATCGAGGCGCGGGCGGACACACTCTTCCCGCGAGAGCGTATCGAGCGGGCGAGGGTCGGCGATCATCCGCCGCTTGCGCGCATTGTGGTTGCGATCGATCCGCCGGTGTCGTCGCGCGAAGGCGCGGATGCCTGCGGCATCGTCGCGGCGGGAGCCGACGACGAAGGAAAAGTTTTCGTGCTCGCCGACGAAAGTGCTGGCGGACTCTCTCCGCTCGCCTGGGCGAGCCGCGCGATAGCGCTCTATCGGCGCCTTCAGGCGGACCGCATTGTGGTTGAAGTCAACCAGGGCGGCGAGATGGCGCGTGCGGTGCTGTTCGAGACCGACGCGAGCGTGCCGGTTTCCGAAGTGCGAGCGACGCGCGGCAAGGTGCTGCGCGCGGAGCCCGTCGCTGCGCTCTACGAACAGGGCCGCGTATCGCATGTCGGCTGCTTTCCGCTGCTCGAAGACGAGATGGCGGATTTCGGCGCGGACGGGCTGTCGCAGGGGCGCTCGCCCGACCGGCTCGATGCGCTGGTCTGGGCGATCACGTCCTTGGTGCTGATGCCGCGCGAGGCCACACCGCGAATGCGCTCTCTTTAATTCTGGAAGATCAAATGAGCTTTTCATTCCGGGAGTATTTCTCGCGGCGCGAACCCGCGCGCCTCGACGGGAAGGCGAGCCGTACCGGCGCGCTGGTTGCGCTGTTCTCCGGCGGCCGGCCGCGCTGGACACCGCGCGACTATCAGGCGCTGGCACGCGAGGGCTATGCGAAGAATCCGATAGCGTTCCGTAGCGTTCGCATGATCGCGGAAGCGGCGGCCAACGTGCCGCTGCTTCTCTATGAAGGCGCGCGCGAGCACGACGAACATCCGTTGCTCGCGCTGCTTTCGCATCCGAACTCGCGGCAGACCGGGGCGGATCTGATCGAGCAGCTCGCGGGCTATCTGCTCGTCTCCGGCAACGCCTATCTCGAGCGCGTCTCCGTGCTCGACGAGGCGCGCGAGCTGCATGCGCTGCGCCCCGACCGCATGAAGGTGATACCGGGTGCCGAAGGCTGGGCGGAGGCTTACGAATATCGGGCCGGCAGTTCTGCCGTGCGCTTCGCGATGAGCGAGACGCCTGCGCCGATCCTGCATCTCACGCTGTTCAATCCGCTCGACGATCACTACGGCATGTCGCCGTTGGAGGCCGCGCAGGCTTCGCTCGACGTGCACAACGCGGCGAGCGCCTGGAACAAGGCGCTGCTCGACAACGCAGCGCGGCCTTCGGGCGCGCTGGTCTATTCCGCAGCCGGCGGCAATCTTTCGGATGAGCAGTTCGAGCGGCTGAAGAGCGAGCTGGAGGCGCATTATCAGGGCGCGGCAAACGCCGGCCGCCCGCTGCTGCTCGAAGGCGGGCTCGACTGGAAGGGCTTGAGTCTATCTCCGAAAGACATGGACTTCGTCGAGGCGAAGCACATCGCCGCCCGCGAGATCGCGCTTTCCTTCGGTGTGCCGCCGATGTTGCTCGGCATTCCCGGCGACAACACCTATTCGAACTACGCCGAGGCGAACCGCGCGTTCTATCGCCAGACCGTGGTGCCGCTGGTGACAAGGATTGCGAGCGCGCTGGGGCATTGGCTCGGCGAGAGCTTCGGTGGCGGTTTGCGTCTCGCGCCCGATCTCGACGAGGTGCCCGCACTTTCCATCGAGCGCGAAGCACTGTGGAAACGTGTCGGCGAGGCTTCGTTTCTCACCGACGACGAGAAGCGCGCGGCTGCGGGATACGAACCGCTGCCGGCATCGTTTGCGCCTTCATCGCTCGCGACTTTGCGCGCCAAGTACGACCCCAACCAGCCGCGCGTGCCGGCGGGAAATCCGGACGGCGGGCAGTGGACGGATGGGGGTGGGGGATATGGGGACAGCGAAGCTGATGAGGGAGATCAGGAGCTGCTGCCGGCGAATGCGGTGCCAAATGCTAGGCGCAGGGAACCTCGTCGCATTTCTAGATTGGGAAAACTGCTGCAAATACCTTCGGCCGACGAAGCACGAGTTAAAGTTGCCGAGAATCGTGCCGACAACGCAATAGAGAAAGTTCGAGAACATGATCCGGAGTGGAAGCCAAAGCTGGGACTGTGGGAAAAAGTAGACGGATACATTGCTGAACTAAATGATCACACTGCGCAGGCTGAGGCTCGTTTCGCTGAGCTACAAGATCAAGGCATCGCTCCGGGAAGATTTGCAGGAGATTCTATTGCAGCGCGTGGACCTGAAAGGAATTTTTCGGTTTGGGAGCACGCAGAAATAGATAGGATTGGTCGTGAGACAGGCTGTCATACGTGTGGTACATTTGAGCCGGGGACGCCCTCTGGTCGCTTTGTAATTGATCACCAAAAACCCAGCGCTTTGAATAAGAGCGGCAGCGCACAACGTCTCTATCCTCACTGCTTGCACTGTAGTCAGCGCCAAGGTGGCTATGTTAGCGGGCGGAGTAAATAAGAATGATCGTCTTGCACAAAGTTCTTCCAGTTCAGAACTCCTGCATTCTTGTTCGGGACATTCTGAATGACGAACCGCTTTTTATTGAAAGGGATAGCGCCGTAGCGATCGGACAATACGGGCTGAATATTTCATGTCTGCCTGATTCCGAGGGAGACACTTCTGTTGTTGCTGGTTCGGTGACAGAGATTAAGCCCGACGTATCGTTGGTTTTCGATGGTGTGATAAAAACTCCAAGTAAAAAGCTTCTAGTGGAAACAATACTCCGCACCCCGATTTTTGAGATTGATGTCGATTCTGCTCTGACCAAGCTTTCTGTTTGGACTGACGGTCATCCAGGTACTGGGCGTATCGTAATTGGAATAGGCTAGTCAGCCGCGTTTATAGTGTCGCGCCCGATCTCGACGAGGTGCCCGCACTTTCCATCGAGCGCGAAGCACTGTGGAAACGTGTCGGCGAGGCTTCGTTTCTCACGGATGACGAGAAGCGGGAGGCAGCGGGCTACGAGCCGCTGCCAGCTTCCTTCGCGCCTTCATCGCTCGCGACGTTACGCGCCAAATACGATCCCAGCCAGCCGCGCGTGCCGGCGGGAAATTCAGATGGCGGACAGTGGACGGATGCGGGTGGGGGATATGGAGCAAGCGAAGCTGATGAGGGCGATCAGGAGTTTTTACCAGCTAGCGCAATACCCATCGGTTGGAAGCCAGACGGTCACCATTTTATGGTGCAGTCGATATTTCGAAAGTGGAATTTAAAGCCAGAGACATTGAAAGTTTTCGAAGAGGCTAAGACCGGAAAACTATACGCTCCTGGCCATCTATTCGATGCTCCGCATCGGCAGTACAATGAAGCGATAAGAGCTCTATCCGATGATTTTCTGGTCCGAAACAGTCTGACGGGCCGCACGCATGAAATGACTCCAGATCAAGCGCGAGCACTTCTAAAAGAGATACGAGAATCTCGAGATGTTCGAATCTGGAATTACAATCGAATGATACTTATGCGGGAACTCCGCTATAGATGGCCGCGGATATTCAGAGGCGAATAGCATGACCGATGGCGAAGATGTCCAACAGAACAAGAATTGGTCTCTAATTTACGATGAGCTCGTGCCATTGATGGCGCGCTTCGGGGTAGATGACGCATTTGGAGAGGGGGATTATTGGATCCTAGATGACAATTGGGGGCCCAAGCAGCACAAGATTTGTGTCTTCAATCTCGATATTCTTCGCCCCGAGGTAGTCTACGCGTTGCAGAATATAATAAGAAATTTCTCTGATTGGTCTGTAGTGTTTGCAGTAGACGTTCCGGGTAAAGAGGAAGTGTGGCCTCCTATGGGCCTGATCATTCGTGAGCACGAAATCATCGACGGGTTGCAGCGGCAGTATTTCCCGCCGGAGTATCAGTCGATCCAATATGAGGGCAGTAGGGTAGGCACGGATAAGGACTAGGTGTTGTTTAGAGACGTCGATGCCGAGGCTTAGTTTCTCACCGACTACGAGAAGCGCGCGGCGACCGGCTACGAGCCGCTGCCAGCTTCCTTCGCGCCTTCATCGCTCGCGACTTTGCGCGCCAAGTACGACCCCAACCAGCCGCGCGTGCCGGCGGGAAATCCGGACGGCGGGCAGTGGACGGATGGGGGTGGGGGATATGGAGCAAGCACAGGCGATGACCGCCGCGTTCTGTCGGATGCGAACCCGGAGGAGTGGATTCCGGGAGCGCAGTATGCGCAGAACGGACCGCAAAACAGAAACCTACAGATCGACTTGCTGGAAGAGGAAAAGCGCGGCGAGCATGTCATAAAAGAGCATGTTCGCAAAAGCGAAGCCTATTTGAAAGCGAGGGTAGAACGCGAAGCCTTCGCGATCGTCGAACGTGGTGATAACTTTCGTGGGCTTAGCGTGGGTTCCTTCCAATCGTTGGAATCGGCAAACAAACTGGTCAACTCAACCTTAGCCGAGAATCAGCATGTTATTGATCGCGTGGTTCGTGGACTTGACTGGATAGGTATCGCGCGTGCGCAGTTTAGTTCAGTAACCGGTCAAGAGGCGTTTCTGCAAAGATTTCATTCTCAGCCGTACATTCGTGATACATACGCAGTGACGGTTATTATCATACGTGATCAGAGTGTCCCGAAAGGGTTTCGCGTCTAGTCCGCGTTTCCATCGAACTAGGCTCACGCCATGACAAATCGAGAATATGAAATTGAAATATACCATAACGGTGTTCGCTTCACCGCGCCGGTTCTTGGGGAGAAGCGATATCTGGAAGAGAAGGCGTTTCTAAACAAACTTGTAGGTTGGGAATACCCTCCAGAATCGCTTCCTCGCCCGATACCCGACCCGACACAGGATTTTTACATGCTCGACGATGAGCAGTTAGAGGCTTATTCGGCGTTCAGGAAAAAGCTGGAGCGCGAGACCGAATAGCGCTTCGCCGGCGTAACGCGCCGAATCCTTCAGCGGAAATCTGCGGCTCGCGCCGGATCTCGACGAAGTGCCGGCACTTCGCGGCGCTGTGGAAGCGCGTAGGCCAGGCGAAAGACAGACCCTTGAATGACCTCATCCTCACCTTCACCGAGCGCGGCGATCTCGCGCATCTGGCGCTGTTTCTATGGGCCTCGGGCTCGTCGGCGCTGCTGTTGCTGACGTTGCGCGAACTCTTTGCAGCCAATGCGCGTTTCGACGCTTTCGTGCGTGAGCTGGCGAGATTTAACCGCCGCGTTCGAAAGTAATCATGCCCCCACCCTCAATCCCTCCCCCGCAGCGGGGGAGGGAAGCGAGTG